>WFTY01000334.1 GCA_015485245.1 Anaerolineales bacterium
GAGCACACCTCGATAAACAGTACGCCATCGAGGGCGAGTCCTGAAACATCATCTTTTGGGATTTACCTGGGAAAGGATGACCATGCTTCAAGCCGAACGTACCGTCCACACCACCTGCCCCTACTGCGGCGTTGGCTGCCAGCTCGATTTGCACATCCGCGATGGCCTGATCTTCCGCGCCGAGGGGCGCTTCGATAACCAGGTCAACTACGGCCAACTGTGCGTCAAAGGGCGCTTTGGCTACGATTTCGTCCACGCCGCCGATCGCCTGCGCCAGCCGCTGATGCGCGCTCGCCGCGCGGATGCGTTCATCCCCACAACCTGGGATACGGCCCTCGATCATGTCGCCGCACGCCTGAACGCCATCCGCTCGCAACACGGTCCGCGCAGCGTCGCCTTTCTGACCTCGGCCAAGTGCACCAACGAAGAGAATTACCTGCTGCAAAAGTTCGCCCGCGCGGTGATCGGCACCAACACGGTGGATCACTGCGCCCGCCTCTGACACTCCAGCACCGTGGCCGGTCTGGCCACCACCCTGGGTTCCGGCGCGATGACCAACGCCATCGGCGACATCGCTGAGGCGGAAGTACTCTTCGTCACCGGCTCGAACACTACCGAGGCGCACCCGGTACTGGCGCTGCAAATGAAAAAAGCCGTGATGGAGCGCGGCGCGAAGCTGATCCTGGCGGATCCGCGACGGATCGAACTGGCGCAATTCGCCCACCTGCACCTGCGGCAACGTCCCGGCACTGACGTCGCCCTGGCGAACACCATGGCGCACGTCATCCTGCACGAGGAATTGCACAACCCCGATTTCATCGCGGAGCGCACCGAGGGTTTCGAAGCCTTCGTCGCCAGCGTATCCGAGTGGACGCCGGAGCGCGGCGCGCAGATCACCGGCATCCCCGCCGAAGACATCATCGCCGCGGCCCGCCTGTATGCCACCGCAGAACGCGCTTCCATCTTCTGGGCGATGGGAATCACACAACACACCACCGGCACCGACAACGTCAAGGCGCTGGTCAATCTGGCGCTGCTCACCGGCCACATTGGGCGCCCCGGCAGCGGACTGAACCCGCTGCGCGGGCAAAACAACGTCCAGGGCGCGTGTGACATGGGCGGGCTGCCCAATGTGTACCCCGGTTATCAAAAAGTGACCGACCCGGCGGTGCAGGAGAAGTTTGCACAGGCATGGGGAATGGCAACTGTGGACACCGACGTTGGCCTGACCGTCACCGAGATCATGGACGCCATCCTGACCGGCGAGGTGCATGCTTTATACATCATGGGCGAAAACCCAATGCTCTCCGACCCCGACCTCAACCATGTGCGTCAGGCGTTGGAACAGGTGGACTTCCTGGTTCACCAGGACATCTTCCTCAACGAAACAGGCGCATACGCCGACGTGGTGCTGCCCGCGGCCAGCTTCGCCGAAAAATCCGGCACGTTCACCAACACCGAACGGCGCGTCCAACTGATCCGCCCGGCGCTGGATCCGCCCGGCGAGGCCCGCCCCGACTGGCAAATCATCACCGAGCTGGCAAATCGCATGGGAGCGAGCTGGCGATACGACAGCCCGGCGGAGATCATGGACGAGATCGCCGCTGTCACGCCGATCTACGGCGGCATCGCTTACAAACGCCTGGAAAACAACGGCGGCCTGCAATGGCCCTGCCCCACGCCGGATCATCCCGGCACGCCTTACCTGCACAAGGGCCGCTTCACACGCGGTCGCGGGCTGTTCTCCGCCATCTCTTTCGCCGAAGCGAAAGAACTGCCCAACGAAGAATACCCCTTCATCCTCTCCACCGGGCGGGTGCTGTATCACTGGCACGGCGGCACGCTCTCGCGGCGCTCTCCAGGACTGGAGGAACTCGCCCCCCAGGCTGAGATCGAAATCCATCCCCGGGATGCCGAGGGCATTGGTGTAACCGAGGGGCAAAAAGTGCGCGTGCGCTCACGGCGCGGCGAACTGATCGCCCGCGCGACGGTCACCCGGCGCTCCCCCCCCGGCACGGTCTTTATGACTTTCCACTACGCCGAAGCCGCGGCCAACCTGCTCACCCACCAGGAGGTTGACCCCATCGCGAAAATCCCGGAATACAAAGTCTCTGCGGTGCAGGTTGAACCGCTTGAAGAGAAAATCATCACCCATTCCTGAGCGCGTCCATCAGGCGCGCGTCCAACACCGCTGGGACTTATCCCCGCAGGCAGCTATCCGGCTCCAAAACGAGCTACGCTCGCGAGTGAGCATTCAACCGCTGGAGTTGGTAAATATCCGCTATGTCGCCGGTGTGGACGTGGGATTTCCACGCGGAAGGGAAACCGCCCACGCCGCTATCGCGGTGCTGACTTTCCCCTCATTGGAGGTCGTCGACGCCGTCACGGCTGAGTTGCCCACGCCGTTCCCTTATGTGCCAGGGCTGCTCTCCTTTCGAGAAATGCCCGTCATCCTGGCGGCGCTGGAACGCCTCGCCATCTGGCCCGACGTCTTCCTGGTAGATGGACACGGCATGGCGCATCCGCGGCGCTTTGGGCTGGCCTGCCACCTGGGCGTGCTATTCAACTGGCCCAGCGTGGGCTGCGCCAAATCCATCCTCACCGGCACAGCGAATGCACCCGACGAGCTGCGCGGCAGCTCTACCCCCCTGAGCGATCACGACGACATCATCGGGCTGACACTGCGCACGCGCGACCGCGTGCGGCCGGTGTACATCTCCGTGGGACACCGCGCCGACCTGCCCACAGCCAGCGAACTGGCGCTGCGCTGTGGAAGCGGTTACCGCCTACCCGAACCGATCCGCCAGGCCCATCGTCTGGCATCAGGGAAATAAGCGCCCAGCCGTTGACTTTCCATTCAACTCGGCGTATACTGAAGCTGCATTATGGAGGCAACCTGCTTATGCGAGTTTCCAGCGCAAAAAAGGCAACCAACCATCGGGAATTCACACGCGCGCACGCGCGTGTTTTTTGTTAACCGAACCGACTGACCAGGAGAGAAACGATGGACTATGGAATGATCGGCAAGCTCCAAAAAGCGAAAAAATACGCCAAAGAGCGCGACCGCATTCAAGTCAACAACTTACAAGTCACCTTTGACGGCACCAACAATCCGCACACCGTCCAGTTTGCTAACGGCACCTGGCAGTGTGATTGCGACTTCTTTCAATCCCGGGGACGCTGCAGCCATACCATTGCACTGGAGGAAATCCTGGGGGATGTCCGTTGGGGAAGCCCGGCGGGATAGCTCTTTCCGCATCCAGATGAAAAGCCCCGCAACCTGCACGCGGGGCTTTTTCTTTTTTGCGCAATCGGTGGGCCAGCAGAACATGTTTCTGAGAGCATACCTTCAATCGACCACATCCCGATAAACGCCGCGATACTCGGGGGGCAGCATAGCGGCGATGCAGGACATCATGGCGTCAACGCAGCGCTGCAACTCCGCGTCGCGATCGAGGCGCGGCAACGGTGGCAAAGTAAACGGTTCACCAATACGCACATGGATTTCAGGCCGCCGCAGGTGCAACAATTGCGCGCATGCCTGCTCCGTTCCCCAAAGCGCCAGAGGGACGATGGGGACTCCCTCTCGCGAAGCCAGATACGCCGCCCCAGGTTTTCCGCGCATCAATCGACGCTCCCGGCTGCGCGTCCCTTCCGGGGCGATGCCCAACAGGCCGCCATTTTTCAGGTACTTCTGCGCGGCGCGCAGCGCGGTCAGGTCCGGTTCGCCGCGCTGAATCCAGATTCCGTTCACCCGGTTCACCAGCCAGCGATATAACGGATTGCGCTGATGTTTTCTCGCCACCAGAGCGGTGGCGTCATCGCGATCCAGAATGCTGAAAATCAACGGCGCGTCCAGGATACTCATATGATTGCTTATCAGCAGGCATCCACCCGTGGGAGGCACATTCTCCAGTCCTTCCACGTGCAGGCGCGTAAACACGCGAAAAAGAGCGCGGAAAATCCTGTGCAACCAATAGCGCAATAAACTTGACGAAGATTTTTGTTTCATAGCCCAACAAATTCTACCCGACTTCACCCGAGAAGGAACTGTCGAAATCAGCCATCCCGGTCAACAGCCAGGCGCTCACCAGCGCGCTCAATGCAGCGAAGAGGAACATGAAGACATAACCGCCATGTCGTGCGAAAGCGTTGAGAGCGTCAATCAGCGGGCCTAACAAACGCCCAGCCGCACCGGCGCCAGCTGTCGCCAGGTTAGTCAACCCCAAATACGCCCCGGCGCGAGCCGGGGGGGCCAGCTGATTGAGCAAAGCCCAATTTGCCGTCAAAAAGAGGCCAATCCCCATCCCCAGAGCAGCCCCAAAGCCCAACACCGCGCCGGCGGTGCGCGCCGTCGCCATTGCCAGCGACCCCACTATAGCGAAGCCACAGGCGAGGTAGAGCACGCGGCGATGGCCGACCTTGTCCCCCAACCAGCCACCCGCCACCGCAAAGCCGATCAGCGGCAACGTGATCGTCGCCATCAGATCGCCAGTCAGCCTGACGGGGTTGGGCGGGGCGATCACATCACGGATGAAATACTGGATAAAACTCTGCACGGCGTAAACCCCTAATAAAAAGGCAAAGCGGGCAGCGACAACACGGGCGTAAGCCGGCCGCGCGCGCAGCAGAGCAAACGGGCGCAAAGGCGGTATCCCCTCCGCGGGAGCAGGTCGCCGCGCGGGTTTGCGCACAATCTCCCCCAACGTCACGGCTGCGCTCAAGAGCAATACGATCGCGATCGCCAGGAGGGGCATCAGCGGGCGGGTATCCGCCGGGTCGAGCAGCCCGCCCATCAGCAAGGAAGCCACCACCAGGCCGCTCATATCAAACAGGTTCTTGATCCCGCTGGCCGCGCCATGTTGCCGCCGCGGCACGCGATCGGGGATCAGTCCCTGCGCCGGGCCATGCGCCAGGTTGGAGGTCAGTTGCAAACCGATATAGGCAATAGCGATCCAGGTCAGGCCGCCAGCCCAGCCCATCAAGGCCAGAAAGACGAAATCCAATCCGGTGCCCAGAACGATGAACGGCCAACGGCGGCCATAGCGGTCGCTCCACCAACCAGCGAACGGCTGAACGATCATGGCGATCACCAGACCAAGGAAAGTCAGCAACCCCAACACGGTATTCTTGCGCGCTTCCGAGGTATAGTGCAGCAACACAGCAGGCAAGATGAGCACGTGCAGGCTGTTCCACATCACCGAGAGGCCAAACCAATACGCGTTGACGACCAGCAACGTGCGGAAGGGCGCTTTCTCCGACATATCCGCTTCTCATCCTTTCCAGAAAACCTCGCGCTCAACGCTTGACAGAGCTTGTATTGTAATATACAGTAATATGACCAACTAAGTCGCCAATTCGCAGGCGATACCAGAGGGCACAGCAAAGGTGCTCCGGCAGACGTACAACACTCTACACCCTAACAAAAGAAGGACTTCGTATGGAACCTACGCTCCCACAAACCATCCTGGACTTTTTCCGCATGGCCGGGCAGGCCATTTTGATCGCCACTATCGGTTACGTCGTCGCCGAACTCATTCTCGTCCGGTTGTTGAAAAGCGCCCTGGTACGCTTCATCGAATACACCTGGATGGACTTTCTCGTCGGCCTGGTGCGCCTGGGGCTATTCCTGCTCACCGGCAAAATCATCATTGACCTCACAGGGGCAGCGGGTGCGCTGGTGGTGATCGTCACCGCCGTCACCGGCGCCTTCGCCATCGGTTCAGAGCGCTTGGCCTCCGACATGGTCTCTGGCATCAAGCTGATGGTCCTGAATTTTTACCGCGTCGGGGAATACATTCAGATCGGAGAACATTTCGGCAAGGTCATTGAAATCAGCATGAATGCCACCAGCCTGCTGACGATTGACCGCTCCAAAATCATCATCCCCAATTCCGCGGCCATTAACGGGACGATCGTTAACTATTCGCGCCACCCCGGGTATCGCATTAAAGTGCGCATCCCGGTACACGGAAAGCACGATCAGGAATCCGTCCTCGCCATCCTCAACGAGGTGGTGACAAACTTAGAAGGTCGCCTGCAAGGTGAAGACTATCACCCCATTGTGCTGTTTCACGGCATCGGAGCAGACACCGCTTTCTATGAAGTCTGGAGCTATGTGGAAAAATGGCCTGACACCGTCTACAAATCCAGTGAGCTGCGGTTGAAGCTGGTGCAGGCGCTCGAGTCCCACGGCATCGCCGTCGGCATCGCGCCGGTGATGACGGCCACCACAATCGAGGTCTAAACGCCATGCCCTCCGCCAGTCACAGGAAAAAAGCCACTTTGATCCGTTCGTTGTTGGCGACCTCTGCCACCACGGTGGTGATCGCTACGGGCGGCTTTGGCTCGCTGCCCAGAAACGATCTCAGTGCTACCTTTCAGCAGGTGATTGAGGCTTACGTTCCGGTTGAAATCACCCAATACATCGAGCCATACTTTTACACCGACCCGCAACCGGTGGAGGAAGAAACTCCCTCGGCCCCCCAAACTGACTTCTTCTTCACCCTGCCCATCGCACCGCCAGGCCGAACGACCGTAGACCCCACAGACCGTTTCGGCGAAATCCAAAATGGCGACCTGATCCAGTACGGCGTGGACTTCGTCAACTCGGCGGGGACACCCGTGCTGGCCGCCGCCGATGGCACTGTCATCTACACAGGCCTGGATAATAAAGGGGCGTTCAGCCCTGCCCCGGAGTTCTACGGTCATTTGGTGATTCTGGAACATCAACTCCCGGAGTTTGATGTTCCTCTCTTCACCTTCTACGCCCACCTCAGCGAAGCGAAGGTGCAACCAGGGCAGCGCGTGTCCGCCGGCGAGACGATTGGGCGCGTCGGCTCCAGTGGGCAAACCACAGGCAGCGAACTGCACTTTGAAATCCGCTATGGGGAAAACAGTCACCGCAGCGCTCGCAACCCGGAATTGTGGTTAAAGCAGCCAGCCAGCCAGGATACGGCGCTCAACGGCGCGCTGGCTGGGCGCATTCTGGATGCCGCGGGCGCCCCACTGAAGGTAAAAATTGTCATTCAACCCCTGGATGAAAACAGCGCCTCGCCGGTGAGCCTCTACCCCTACGAGAACGACAATCTGCTCCTGCAACCCCCATGGAACGAAACCTTCGCCGTGGGCAACCTGCCCCCCGGCGAATACAAAATCAGTTTCGCATTACCGGGGGTAGGGTATCAGTCTGCTGTGGTGGAGATACGCGCCGGACGGGTCACCGTGTGGGAGTGGGCACAGCCGGGAGAATAAAAGAGGATGACTTTCCCCTCTTTGCGCCCACCCTCGCCGTTTGCCTATGCATGATTGGCCTGGACGTACTTCTTCAGATACAGGCCCGTATAGGAGCGAGGAGTTTTGCAAATCTGCTCCGGCGTGCCCTCGGCGATGATTTCCCCACCGCCATCGCCGCCCTCCGGGCCAAGATCAATAATCCAATCGGCGACCTTGATAATATCCAGATTGTGCTCGATGATGACCACCGTATTGCCTGCGTCTACCAGCCGCTGCAACACCTCGATCAGTTTATGTACGTCGGCAGCGTGTAACCCCACGGAAGGTTCGTCGAGGACATACATCGTCCGTCCGGTGGAGCGTTTGGAGAGTTCGCGCGCCAGCTTGACGCGCTGTGCCTCGCCCCCCGAAAGCGTCGGCGCGGGCTGACCGAGGCGAAGGTATCCCAAACCAACATCAGCCAGCGTTTGCAGGCGGGAAACCATAGGAGGAAAAGCAGAAAAGACTTCCAAGGCGCGTTCGATGGTCATATCCAGCACATCGGCAATGTTGTGTTCCTTGAAGCGCACCTGCAATGTCTCACGGTTAAAGCGTTTGCCATGACATACCTCGCAGGGGACGTACACATCCGGCAAAAACTGCATCTCGATGCGCAACTGTCCCTGGCCCTGACAGGCTTCGCAACGCCCGCCGTGCACGTTGAAGGAAAAACGTCCCGGCTTATAGCCGCGAATTTTGCTCTCCGGCAGTTCAGCGAACAGCTTGCGGATGTGATCCCACAACTTAGTGTAAGTGGCCGGGTTGGACCGCGGCGTGCGCCCGATGGGACTTTGATCGATATTAATCACTTTGTCGAGGTGCTCCAGCCCTTCAATACGGTCGTGCGCTCCAGGGGTGGTTTTGGCGCGATTGAGCTGACGGGCGAGGGCATTGTAGAGGATATCCACCATCAGGGTAGATTTTCCTGATCCGGAAACACCGGTGATACACACCAATTTACCCAGAGGGATTTTGACATCAATGCCTTTGAGGTTGTGCTGGCGGGCGCCATAGATGACCAGCGCCGCGCCGTTGCCGTTGCGCCGCTTTTCCGGAATGGGCACCTGCAAGCGCCCGGAGAGATATGCACCGGTGAGCGACTGCGGATTCGCCAAAATGGCTTCCAACGGCCCCTCGGCGACCACTTTGCCGCCGTGCTCCCCGGCGCCGGGGCCAAGGTCCACAATCCAGTCGGCGGTTTCGATGGTCTCGGCGTCGTGCTCCACCACCAACACGGTGTTGCCCAGATCGCGCAGCCCCTCCAGAGTGCGCAGCAGGCGGGCGTTATCCCGCGGGTGCAAACCGATGGAGGGTTCATCGAGCACGTAGAGCACCCCCATCAGCCGCGAGCCGATCTGCGTCGCCAGGCGAATGCGCTGCGCCTCGCCCCCGGAGAGCGTGGCCGCGCTGCGGTCGAGCGTCAGGTAATCCAACCCCACATCCACCAGGAAGGTCAGCCGTTGACGCAATTCGCGCAGGATGCGCTCGGCGATGATGCGCTGCCGTTCGCTGAGGAATTGCTGATCGTCAGCCAGTTCCTCAACCCATTCCAGGGTGCGGCGCACCGGCCAGCCGGTCACGGTGACAATGTCCACATCCGTCAAGGTGACAGCCAACGCTTCCTTACGCAGCCGCTTGCCCTCACAGGCGGGGCAGGTTTGCAGATTCATAAAGCTGGCAATGCGTTCGCGCATGTATTCGGAACTGGTTTCCGCGTAACGCCGTTGCAGGTTTGTGATCACCCCCTCAAAGGCGCGTTTAAACTCATAAACGTTACCGCGAGCATTCTGGTAACGCACCGTAATTTCTTTGCCGCGCGTGCCGTAGAGAATGATATCCAGTTGCTCCGGAGAGAGGGAACGCACCGGCGCGTCGAGGTCAATGTTGTAATGGAGAGCGGCAGCTTCCAGGGTCTGCCAGTAATACCCCCCTTCATCACGCGGCCCACCCCATTCGGAGATGTCGATCGCCCCCTCGTTGAGGGAGAGCTCCTTGTTGGGGATCAGCAAATCGACGTCAATTTCCAGTTTGCCGCCCAGTCCCTGACATTCCGGGCAAGCACCGTGAGGCGTGTTGAACGAGAAGGTGCGCGGCTCGATCTCCGGCAGACTGATCTGGCAGGAGGGGCAGGAAAGATGTTCAGAGAAGAAGAGATCGCCGTCCTCTCCCCCGTCCACGATCTGCACAATCAGATACCCCTCCCCAAACTTCAGCGCCGTCTCTACCGAATCCGTCAGGCGGGTGCGGAAGTTTTGGGCATCTCCGGGGTCGGCGTAACGGCGGATCACCAGCCGATCGACCACAGCCTCAATCGTATGGATTTTATAGCGATCCATCTCGACCACATCTTCCCCCAATGTGTAAATCACGCCATCCACACGGGCGCGGGTGAAGCCGGACTTCTGAATCTCATCCAGCACTGCCTGATGAGTCCCTTTGCGGCCGCGCACTAGCGGAGCAAGCAACAGCAGGCGCGTCCCTTCGGAAAGCCCCTCGATCGCATCTACGATCTCCTGCGCCGATTGGCGCGTGACCTCGCGCCCGCACTCCGGACAGTGCGGCAC
>WFTY01000335.1 GCA_015485245.1 Anaerolineales bacterium
GCCAGGTCCTGGAGGAGGTTGGTCAGCCCTGGGAGTTGATTCTGGTTGACGATGGTTCGACCGATGGTTCCACGCAGCGCATTGAAGAACTGGCCGCGCAGGACGAGCACGTGCGCGCGGTGATTTTCGCGCGCAACTTCGGCCATCAAATCGCCGTCACCGCCGGGCTGGATTACAGCCGCGGGCGGGCGGTGATCATCATTGATGCCGATTTGCAAGACCCGCCGGAGGTCATCCTTGACTTGATTGACAAATGGCGGCAAGGCTACGAGGTGGTGTACGCCGTGCGCGCCGAGCGCGAAGGCGAGTCCTGGTTTAAGAAATTCACCGCTTCGTTGTTCTACCGGTTGATCTTCCGCATCACGGATGTCAAGATCCCCCTCGATACCGGTGATTTTCGCCTGCTGGATCGCAAAGTCGTCGATATCATGAACGGCATGCGCGAGCGACATCGTTTTCTGCGCGGCATGTCCGCCTGGGTGGGGTTCAAGCAGGTGGGGGTGGAATACCGTCGGGCAGCGCGCTTTGCCGGCGAGACCAAGTATCCTTTTAAGAAGATGCTGCGTCTGGCATTGAACGCCATTACCGGCTTTTCTTATTTCCCTTTGCAGATCGCCACTTATTTTGGTTTTTTCTCGGCTGGCGTAGCTATCTTGGCGATCCCGGTGGTCATCTGGTTGCGCATGAGCGGGTCACAGGCGTTTTTTGGACAGGCTTCTACCCTGATCGCCGTCTTGTTCCTTGGCGGTGTGCAGTTGATCTCTTTGGGAGTGCTGGGGGAGTATATCGGTCGCCTGTATGACGAAGCCAAGGGGCGACCTTTGTATGTGGTTCGTTCTGCCCCTGAAGATGTTGATGCGCCCCATTGACAAAACAGCCTCGCCTTGCTATGATGCGGCATAGACAACTGAATAGCGGAGAGATAGCGGCTGAGCCCCGATGGTTATCGGGGTGACGAGGTGGAGGTTCCTCCCTGCGAAGGGAGCGCTAACCCCGGGCGACCGGGGGAAAATCGAATCGATCAGCGGATGCCTCCGAAGCCTGACCACGGGCTTCTTTCTCCCTTCCGAACGAGCGTCTACCGAAAACCAGCCAGTAATGGTTGGGCCAAGGGCGGCGCAGTGGTCTCCAACCTGCGCTTTCGCGTAGGGTGGAGGGTTCAGGAAGGGCTGCCGCTGGTTAATTCGTTGGATGGAACCGGGTATGCCCGTGCATATCCGGTTTTTTATTTTAAACCTTGAGGAGGTTTACGATGGACAAGAAAGAACTGCTTGAACGTGTAACTGCGGACGAGGTAAAGTACATCTCGCTCCAGTTTACCGATGTGACTGGCTCGGTGAAGAGCGTAGATATCCCTCCCAGCCAGTTGGCCGACGCGCTGGAGGATGGGGTGTGGTTCGATGGCTCGTCGGTGGAGGGTTTTGCCCGGGTTCAGGAGAGCGACATGCGCCTGGTGCTCGATCCGGATACCTATGCCATCCTGCCCTGGACGCCCGCCGAGCTAAAGCGCGCGCGCGTGTTTTGTGATATCTACCGCCCCAATGGCGAGCCGTTTGCCGGCGACCCGCGCGGCGTGCTCAAGCGTATGCTGGAAAAAATCGAGGCTCGCGGCTGGACGTTTAACATCGGCCCGGAGCCTGAATTTTTCCTCTTCAAGCGCAACGGGAGCGAGAACATCCACCCGGTTCCGCACGATGTAGGGGGCTATTTTGATTTTTCCGCCGGGGATGAGGCTGTGGTCGTGCGCACGAAACTGATGGAAGCGTTGGAGGCGATGGGGCTGGATGTAGAGGCCGGGCACCACGAGGTCGCCCGCGGCCAGCATGAAATTGACTTCCGCTTCGATCACGCTTTACGCACGGCAGATAATGTGCTCACCCTGAAGTACACCGTCAGGGCCATCGCCGCGCAACACGGTTTGGTGGCCTCGTTCATGCCTAAGCCGATTTTCGGCGTCAACGGATCGGGGATGCACTGTCACCAATCCCTGTTTGACCAAAACGGAGACAACCTCTTCTTTGACGATGAGGATGAATACAAGCTTTCGAAGCTGGCTTATGGCTTCATCGCCGGTCAGTTGGAACACGCCCGCGCGCTTTCCGCCATCGTCGCGCCGACGGTGAATTCCTACAAGCGGCTGGTCCCCGGCTACGAAGCGCCTGTGTATGTCGGCTGGGCACAGATCAACCGCTCGGCGTTGATCCGCATTCCGCGGCACACCCCCGGGCGGGATAAAGCTGTGCGCGCCGAGCTGCGCTTCCCTGATCCTTCAGCAAACCCGTATCTGGCCTTTGCGGCCATGCTGGCAGCCGGACTGGCTGGGATTGAGCGCGAGCTGGCGTGTCCGCCGCCGTTGAACAACGTCAACATCTGGCATCTCACCCCTGAGGAGCGCGCCGCTCAGAACATTGCTGAACTGCCGAATTCGCTGGCCGACGCCTTGCGCGTTTTGGAGGAGGATAAAGTCCTCCAGGATGCCCTCGGCGCGGAGATGTATGCGGCCTTCACGCGCGCAAAGTGGGCGGAGGTAGAAGCCTACCGCACGCATGTGATGGATTGGGAAGTGGAGCGCTACCTCGAAACGGCGTAATCCAGCTCAACCAGCCGACAGAACGAACAAAGTTCCCCGGCGGTCGTTGGTTGCCCACAGGAGACGCAGGACTTCAGGTCCTGCGTCTCGATTTCAGGGGGGGCGAACAGGCCGTTTTCTTTGGCTTGCAAGAAGGAAAGATAGAAGTGCAGTTTTGCGCCTGGGCGGTCGGCCTCCAGGCGGTTGAGTAGCTCTTTATAGTAGATGCTCTTCGCGCCAACCGAGTGAGGGCATTCTTCGTAAATATACTCGATCCCGCGCAACAGGGCGTAGGCGGCCATCTCGCGCTCGTAGAAGCGGCATAACGGTTTGGCCTTGCGCACCAGGCCGGAATGATCGGCCTCCAGCACCGGGCTTTGCCGTTGCAGGTAGCCGCCCAGCCAGTTGAGCGTGTTGCCGAACAGCACCGCGGCCTCGTCGTCCAGGTTGTGGCCGGTGACCAGCACATCATACCCCTGTTGGCGCGCCACGCGGTTCATGATGTTGCGTTTGCTCAACCCACATACCGAGCATGGTTTGTCGCGCCCGCGGGCGGTCTTTTGCGCCAGTTCGGGAATAGTGCTGCCATAGCGTTCCTTCACGTCCACCACGATCAGTTTCAAGCCGCGCACCTCGGCGAATTGCTGGCTGCAACGCAGGGACTCATCTGAATAGCCGCTACCGCCGTCAATCCCCAGACCGATGTACAGCCCGTCCGCCTTGTATTCCAGGCGATGGAGGATATCCCACAACGCCAGCGAATCCTTCCCCCCGGAAACTGCTACGAGGATGTTGTCCTCCGGGGTGAACATGCGGTATTTTTCGATGAACCGCTGAGTCTGTTGGGGAATCCATTCCAGGAAGTGATCTTTACAAAGCCCCAGTTTGTGCTGGCGCATGTTGATGACGGCTTTTTGGGAGCATTTGCGGCATTTCATCGCGATATTCCTCCTCAGCCGCCGGAGATCACAGCGACGAGCTTGATTACATCCCCCTCGCGGATGATCTCATCGTCGGTGATCAGTTCGCCCTCGCGCGTGGCGATCACCGACTCAGCCGGGATGTCCAGCTTCTTCAGCGCTGAGCGCACATTCTGCCCGGCGCGCACTTCGTATTCCTGATCGCGTAAGATGATTTTTGCTGTCATGGGGTGCCTTTACCGTTAATGTGGAGTTTAGGGGCATTCTACCGTGAGGTGAACGCAGCGTCAATTTGACGTATAATGGGAAGCCGAATTGGTTTTGGAGGAGATGCTTATGTCCGTTGAAACGCGTGCTTTGCGTCTGCAAACCCGGGGCGATGCCGATATCCACGATATCACCGCGGAGGTGACCCAGGCCGTCGCTCAAAGCGGGCTGAAGGATGGGGTGGTCACCATTTTCTGCCCTTCATCCACCAGCGCGCTGACCACCATCGAGTTTGAATCGGGCTGCCTGAGCGATCTGCGCCGTTTGCTGGATGAGATCATTGACCCGGCGCGTTCTTACGCTCACAACGCTCGCTGGCACGATGGCAACGGCCACGCGCATGTGCGCGCGGCGCTGTTGGGGCCTTCGTTGAGCGTGCCATTTGTGGATGGACGCCTGACTCTGGGAACCTGGCAGCAGATTATCTTTCTGGATTTTGATAACCGGCCGCGCCAGCGTGAGCTGGTGATGCAACTGGTGGGGGAGTAAAGTTTACTTCAGCGGTTTGGCGTAGATACCCAGGTGATTGCCAACTGGACGTTCACGGCCGGGAATGCTGTTGTTGATGGGCGAGTTCAATACCCGCGCTGTCCCCAGCGGGCCTTCCACCACCATGGTTGAAGACCCTCCGCCGTCCATGTTCATCGCCGTCCAACCGCCGTGAAAGGCGATGATCTCGGCCAGCTCTTGCAGCGTTGCCCCCTCGGAATAGCCCGGCTGGCGACCGTCCACGACCACCAGGATGAGGAAGCGGTTGGCGCGGTCTAGCGCCACCGCGGTGCGGGGCTGCGGCGAGCTTTCTTCCAGGCCGGGGAGCGGCTCCCCTTTGCGCAACAGCAACAGATTCCCTGATATGGCGTTCCAGATTTTGCTGGTGGGGGCGTTGAAGCGCGCCAGGTTGTTCTGAGCGATGTATAGCGTGGGTTCTTTGTCGGTATCCTGGGAGTAGATGATGCCATTGGATGCTGCGAATCCAATCGGGGCAATGCGCTCGCCGCTGTGGGGGTAGTAGTCCAGGATGGTGTTGGAGTGCCAGGGGGTGAAGCCATCTCCGTTGATGGCGACCTGCACATCAAAGCTGTTAAGAAATTGCGAGGTGGTGCGCGCTTTGAGCGGCAATTCAGCCTCGGGATCGCCAGGAGTGACGAAAACGCGCACCCCCTCGGCGCGCAGATCCACCTTAATCACGTGGATGACCATCCGCCGTGGCGAGGTACGCACATCGCGAATGTATTCCACGCCCTCAAACAGCTTCTCCTGTGTGGGGCGGGGCAGGATGCGTTGGTAGAGCCATGCGCCCCCAACGGCGGCGAACAATGCGAAAATTAGCGCGGCAACCGCGCCGCATGTCAACAGGGCGCGGCGGCGCCGGGTTTGTAGTTTATTCATGAGTTGGTTTTTTCAGGTGATTAGCGCCTTCTCGGCGTTACGCATTGCTTCAAAGGCGGCAATGCCCACCTCGATGATCTCTGGCGATGGTTCGCGCGTGGTCAGGCGTTGCAAGGCCAGGTTGGGTTTGACCATCCAGCGCACCAGCGGAGAAGCCATGTGCGCCGCCGTCCAGCGGATGTATTCATACGAAAGACCCGCCAGAACCGGGATCAATATCACCCGGCTGAGCACGCGCCAGAGCAGCGTTTGATCCCCCAACAGCGCGTAAACCAGAACAGAGATCAGCGCCAGAGTGAGCAGAAAGGCTGTGCCGCAGCGCGGGTGTTCCAGTGATTGCCGCCCGACGTTTTCGGGGGTTAGCTCGAGGCCCGCTTCGAAGGCGTTGATGGTCTTGTGCTCGGCGCCGTGGTACATGTATACGCGCTGGATGTCCTCGGACAGCCCGATGACCCAGATATAACCAACCAGCAGCAACAGGCGCACAATCCCCTCGCCCAGGTTGCCTGCCCAGGGTGGAATGTTGAGCCAGTTTTCCAGCAGGTTCCCCACGGCGGCAGGGGCGACGACGAACAAACCGATCACGATGAGCAGCGAAAACCCCAGGATCAGGTACATCGACGAGCCTTCAATTTGCTCGTCTTCTTCGCCTTGCAGGTTGGCAGAAATCAGCAAAGCTCGCATGCCCAATCCCAGGGCGTCCCACAAAAGTACCAGGCCGCGCACAAAGGGGATTTTTGCCAGCCGGCTTTTGTAGATGCCGCTAAGTTTTTCGGTGTGGATGACGATCTCGTTCTCTGGCGAGCGCATGGCAATCGCCACCGCGTTCGCACCGCGCATCATCACCCCCTCGATGACAGCTTGTCCACCGTAAGTAGGAAGTTTGTCGTTCATTTGTCCACCAGGTTGAAGAAGAAGTGCGCCAGCGCCTCCATGCCCCGTTTCCAGGTGGGCAGGTGAAGCTTTTCGTTGGGGCCGTGCATGTTGTCGCTGGGCAGGCTAAAGCCGATGTTGACGGATTCGACGCCCAGGATGTGTTGAAAATCGCTCACCACGGGGACGCTGCCGCCCTCGCGCTTGAAGACCGGGCGCACCCCCCAGGCGGTTTCCGCGGCTTTGAGGTAGGCCTGGTTCCAGGGGGAGTGACGGTCACTCAGGGAGGGCGGGCTGCCCACCATGTAATCCAGTTCCCAACGGATGGTTTGCGGCGCGTGCTGCTCCAGGTATTGTCGCAACTGCTGATGGACTTCCTCGGGGTCCTGATTGGGCACCAGTCGGCAGGAGATCTTCGCCATGGCGTAGGAGGGCAACACGGTTTTTGAGCCTTCGCCGATGAAGCCGGAATACAGGCCGTTGATCTCCAGCGTGGGGCGGCCGCCGACGCGCTCCTCCGGGGTGAAGCCTGCCTCGCCGAAGAGCGCCGGAGCGCCGGTGTTTTCCAGGTACCAGGCTTCATC
>WFTY01000336.1 GCA_015485245.1 Anaerolineales bacterium
CATTAACTCATCGCACCAACAACACCGGGCAATCTGCGTGCGCCACCACTTTCTGGCTGACGCTGCCGATCAGCAACCCTGTCAACCGCCCCATGCCGCGCGTGCCCATGACGATCAAATCGTTGGAGCGAGTCTTAGCCACCTCAAGGATCGCCTCCGCCGCCGGCCCCTCCAGAATTTCATCCTTAAGCCCAGCAGGGATCTCTCCCAGAATCCGACGCGCCTCCGCCAACACTTCATCCGCATGTTGCAAACGCCCCGTAAGCGCGTGTTGAAAATCCGGCTCACCAAGATAAGCCGGTACCGGGTCATACGAAACCACAACTCTCAGGCTGGCGTGATGTACGCGCGCCAGTTCTCCAGCCACCTTCGCGGCGCGCTGCGCCGCTTCTGAACCGTCAAACGCCAACAGAATCTTCTGGAACATCGCGGGCTCCTTTCCTGCGCTACTTCTTCAGTATACAGACATTCTTCTCCAGATTCAATCCCACCCCTCTGGGCTGCCCAGCCAACAAAAAAAGCCCCGCCGGGGCGAAGCTCTCTGTTAAAGCAACAAACGCCGAAGTGAGGGGGGCACCCCGGCGTTTGTTGACTATATATTACCCGAAAGACCCAACACTGTCAATACTTTTTTCGGAACTTAATGCTTTTTTAATCCACGCTATTCCCCGACCGCCGTCGAGCGGTCGGGGAACACACTCAATCGTCCTCTCCGCCTTCACCACCCTGGTTGTCGCTGTGACAGGCCAGGCAGGTGTACTGATACACCGTAGAAGGATGACAGGTGCTACAAGTAGTCCGTCCGTGGTTGATGCCGCGCCCGCCTTCATCCGCAATCACCGGATGCGAACCTCGATATTGGGCCGGCCTCCACGCCGAGGTGCTGTGGCAGGAAGCGCAATCCGTACCAAACGCTCCCGCATGGAAGACCGGATCGGCATGACAGGCCACGCACTGCTGCGGCGTTCCCTGATACACCTTGTTGACGTGGCAGCTTTCACAGGCAACCGAGCTATGCGCCCCCGTCAGGGGGAAGGCGGTGCGCGCGTGATCGAATACAGCCTGATCCCACTTGGTGGGCGCATGACACACAGCGCAATCGGTGCCAAACTCGCCGTTGTGGGCGTCATCCTGCGCATGACAGGCTACGCACTCCGACGAAGTGCCCCGATACTCCCCACCCTGATGACAGGCCTCGCATTCCAGGTTGGCGTGACCGTCTTCCAGGGGGAAACTGGCATGGTCAAACGTCACCTGCTCCCAATCCGCAGCCGTGTGGCAGGCCGCGCAATCGGTGCCAAATTCACCGTTGTGGGGATCGATATCCGCATGGCAGGCAACACAATCCGTCGGTGTGCCCACAAACTCATTGTTTCGATGACACGCCTCACATTCCACATTACTATGTTTGCCAACCAGAGGGAAATTCGTGAGCGCGTGGTCAAAGCTGGTTTGCTCCCAGCTCGTTGGCGTGTGGCAAACTGCGCAATCCTGCCCAAACTTTCCCGCATGGATATCGGATTCCGCGTGACAGGCGTAGCAGTCCTGAGGCGTATCACGGAACTCGGCAATCGTTCGCGCTCCCTGATGGCAACCGCCACAGGTCCCGGATGCGTGTTCGCCCTCCAGCTTGAAGTAACGATTGTGATCGAAATCTGCCCCATACGTATCAATGCCATCATGACAATCCAGACAAGCGACGCCAAACGCCGCGGTGTGGAATTGCACAAAGGCGGCATCCAGCGTTTGATGACAATCAGAGCACACAGCCACATCAAGCTGCGTCAGAGTTTCGGTATGACAATCCTGACAGGCAAAGGGTGTCCCATCAGCAAAAGTCGCATGCGCCTGAAGAGAAAAGCCGACCACATCATGAGGAAAATCCGTGGTGGACATCGTGGTCAGCGGGGCATCTGTACCCTTATGCTCCGAATGACACTCGCGGCAAGTCACCGCGCCGTTGCTCATCAACGCGCCGTGCAGGGTATTGGCGTCCGGCAGTTGATCGGCGACATTTGTATGACAGGCAAGACAACGATCATCCATCGAAGCCCCCTGCCAGGGCGAGACATGACAGGCGCTACACTGCCTGGAAAGTTCACTATGCGAGGTCACTCCTCCCAACATTTCTCCCCTTTCGGCGTTCAGCTCGCCGGGGCTGAATATCGCTCCCCCAGAGACCATAATGACGCCAACAATCAGCAGCAAGGCCAACACCGCCCCCATCACCCCGCCAACAGATAGACAACCCAGCTTCTTTTCCACGGCTACATCTCCTCAAAATAATAACCGGCTGGTCAATGCACGTCGGGGATAGCTCGATCCATTTTCTCCGTCAGAGATTCGGAGCCGACGGAGAAAATCAAAGTCCATCCCTGCCTTCTCAGCGTGTGCGGTAACACGCCGATGACAGAAAGATTGCCCGCTGAAAATTTGCGGCTAACGCAACAGAGTGGCGTAATAAATCGCCGCGCCAATGTGAATGAACGCGGAGACGAACAACGCCATCCCAATTGGGATATGCACCGTATGCCATAACGACAGCAGGCGGCGCATCACAGCGATCGAAGCCACCTGGCGACGGAGCGCTCGCTGCCGGTCAAACAGCTTCTGGAGCTGATTGGCTTGGGCGCGAGCCGCGGCGTTCAAGCGCCGCTTCTCTCGCCACCATTGGAAGCGATAATCCCACTCGTAGAGACGGCGCGCCAGCACACCAAGAATCGGCGTGCCCGCCGGGTCTGGCAGGTTGGACATGCGACGCACCAATTGCTGCGTGGTCTGATCGCTTGAAGAAGCCCACTGCTGCAAACGCTCTTCCACCATGCGGATCTGCTGCTCCAGTTCATAGGCTTCGATTTCAGCCCCTTCAGGCGTGCGCGGAATAGCCGTGTAAATGTACCGGCCGATGATGCCGCTCACCACAATGATAATCGTCAACAACGTGACGATTCCGGCCAGGCCGTTGAACTTCCAGGAGGAGTGTAACAACACCATATAAGGCCCCACCAGACCGGTAAAAATGTGAAAGCGTAACCACGCCGCCATACGTCCCCAGCGAGCGCTGCGGCTGCGCTTCCGCCAGGAATACAATGTCTCCGTCATCAGCATCAGGATAAAACCCAAAATCCCTAGCGAATGACCAAAGAACTCACTTGCCGGGGGAATGCGGTTCAGCCGGATCACCACAAACAAGTATAGCGCCGTAATCCCCACCATGGCAAAAAAAGCATACCAGAGTTCACGATTGCTGCGTTGCATATTCACTCCTCCATTGACCCCAAAAATCGAGCAGGATTTCCGGCAAATCGCTTTGTGCGTAAAGCAAAGCGTTGCGGATGGGGGCAATATTCGCTTTGGCGGAAATCATGTCTTGCAGCGGCTTTGAAAGGGTTTGATCACCCATCACGATCGCGCCCAGCAACCGCTTTTCGCCAATCAGGATACGCAATTGATTGACATCAAACCCGCGTTGGGCAACGATCGCATCGGGGAGCTGACGCCAGGTTTCACTGTCCCCGCGCGCGATGCCCATCAAATCCTCGTCCACGCCGCGCCCCACGGTACCGATGATCGTCGTCGTCAAACCGGCGAGGCGGGTGACGTTGAAAGGCATATCTTTGCGGTAAACAGTTGGCAAGCCCGCCATGTTTAACCCGGCAATAAAACCCTGCTGACGCGCCGGATCCCACAAGCTATCGATGTTGTAACGCCCTGTTGCCGGGTCAAACACCTGGGCGACATCTCCAGCAGCGAAAATGTCCGGGGCGCTGGTTTGCAGGTTCTCGCTCACCAGAATCCCGCGATCCACGTTCAGCCCCAACGATACGGCCAGCTGAGTTCGGGGACGGATCCCCACAGCGATCGCCACGATCTGACATTTGATGCGCGCACCATCTTTGGTGATCACCGCCTGCACGCGACCGCGCTTCCCTTCGATCTGGCTCGCTTCTGTGCGATAGTGGATTTGCACCCCCTCCTCTTGCAAACGATGTTCGATGATGCGCGATTCCTGCTCATCCAACACATTAGCCCAGTAGCGATCCCCGCGCAGGAAGTAATGCGTCTTCACGCCGCGGGCGACCAGGCCTTCCACAATCTCCAAAGCGGTGATCCCGCCGCCGATCACCACCGCGGAGCGCGCCTTGCGCGCCAGCTTGGCAATTCGACGAGCATCAGCCAGGTTGTCCAGCTTGACCACGCCCTGGAGATCGACCCCTGGCAAATCCAGTCGGGCCGCGCTGGCTCCCGTGGCAATCAGCAAGCGATGATACTTCATGCTTTTGCCATCCGCCAACTCGATCCGATGACCGGCGGCATCGATGCGCACAACCCGCCCATGTACTATCTGTAGCTTGAGGTAACTCAGGGCACGATCCCGGAGAGGGAACAAGCCCTGTTCGGGCAATTCACGCGTCAGATAGTAAGCCAGTCCGGGCCGCGAGTAATAGCCATCTGGCTCATCCCCAATCAGCACGATCGCCGCCTGAGGATGGTGCTGACGGATCGCCTGCGCTGCGGCAATACCCGCTACACCTGTCCCAATAATGACATAAGGCTCCATCGAACTTCCTCCTCAGGATGCAGGCCGGGTAAACAAGCGCGTGCGCTCAAAGCGGAGCACACCCCGCGGACAACGAGCGACGCACTCGCCACAGGTCAGGCAATGCTTATCGGCTACAGGCTCGCCCAGCCAGGCGTGTCGCCGAACGTCAATCTCGATCGGGCAGTGGTAAGAGCAGATACCACACTGCACACACCGGGAAGAATCCGGCACCACCTGTCCCTGCGCCAACGCCTGGCGGCGGAGGTTATCTTGAGCAAGCAGATCTTTCAAACTCATTGGCTCATATACCTGTCAAACATATTTCCGGTTTCAAGTCAGTCATCATCTTTTTCACCTCCACCGCCGCCTTCACCACCTTCACCGCCTTCATCACCTTCAGCGCCTTCCCAACTGCTGGTAGAGTGACAGGCCGAACATTGCTGCCCGCCGATACTGGGATGGTCGCCGCTGGGAGCGCTATGGCAGGCGCGGCAGTCTGAAGCACCTGAGTGGTTAAACTTCCAGTTATTTGTACTATGACATTGCGAACATTGTCCACTATAGTGGCCAGC
>WFTY01000337.1 GCA_015485245.1 Anaerolineales bacterium
AGATTGTGGATTTCTCCGGCGTGGAGCAGTTCATTGACACGCCGGTCAAACGTTATTCCAGCGGCATGTATCTGCGGCTGGCTTTTGCCGTCGCCGCGCACCTGGAGCCGGAGATCCTGGTGGTGGATGAGGTGCTGGCCGTTGGCGATGCCGAGTTTCAGCGTAAGTGCATTGGCAAGATGAGTGACGTGGCGCAGGAGGGCCGCACGGTGTTGTTTGTCAGCCACGATATGTCGGCGATTTTACGCCTTACCAAAGAGGCCATTGTGCTGGATAAAGGCCGTGTGGTTTACCGTGCCCCTACGGCGGAGGCGGTGGATTATTATATGGTTTCCGGCTTTGCCGAGGTCGGCGAGCGCAAGTGGGATGTAGATGAAATTCCCTCCGATGCTGCACCATTTCGCCCACTGGCTTTGCGGGTGCGTGATGCCCGCGGCGCGAATGTGGACGTGGTGCGTTCCACCGAGCCGATTCAATTGGAGATTGAGTACGTCCTCGACGAACCCATCCAGGGCCTGCGGGTGGGCATTTATTTGATGAGCGCTCGCGGCGAATATGTCTTTACCAGCTTTGATACCGACGAGCCAGAGAAGTATGAGCAATTCGGCGTGCGCCCAGCCGGGCACTTTGTCAGTGTTTGCACGATTCCCGCTGATTTACTTAACGAAGGCCGTTACACTGTGGGGATGAACGCCAGCGCCTTTCGCGTCAAGCGATATTTCATGGATGAGCGCGCGCTGACTTTTATGGTAGATGGTATGGGCGCGCCCGGAAAGCAGTGGCCGGAACCGCGCCTGGGGCTGGTGCGTCCCCGCCTGCAATGGCGCATTGAGGAGAAAACCTAATCGTCACCAAGAGCATTAAGGCGCACAATAAATAGCGATAAGCAGCTTTGCTTTGTGCATCTTTGTGTTCGTTGTGGTTAGAAATGCCTTATGAGTGCAAAAGAGACTGCCAAGAAAATTCTGGGAGACCTGCCCCTAACGGCGGAGTTGTATTGGTTGCTCAGTCAGCGGCGGGAGCCGCCGGTGGGCGGCTATCGCCTGGATCGGTTGGCCGAGCATTTGCCGCGCTGGGTGGAGCAGGCGAAGGCGGCCTCTGTGCGCGCGGCAAAGCCCAAGCGCGTGTTGATGTTCTCGATGTTGAGTTACTGGTTGGAGCACAGCGTCTTAATGGGCCTGACGCTGGCTGCGCTCGGTCATGAGGTCACGCTGGCGTATCTTCCTTATGCTCATTGGAAGAAGCCGATCAATCGTTTTGATCTGCGCCGACACAACCTCTATGTGGATGGCGTGGTTCGACAGGCTGAACCATTGATTAAGGTGATCTCTTTGCTGGACGCTCCCCAGGCTCGCGTGCTTCCGACTGAGTTGCACAACCAGTTGCCCGCGGCCGCGTTTCGTGATTCCCAATACAGTCTGCTGCGCGAAGATGTGGACCCAAGCAGCGCGTTGTATCACCTGCGCCTCGGGCGCGACGAAGTCCATGCCCGGCGGATGTTGCGCTGGATGCAGGACGATCGCCCCGATGTGGTCATCGTCCCTAATGGTAGCATCCTGGAGTTTGGCATTACTTATCGCGTGGCGCGTTATCTGGAAATTCCGGTTAGCACGTTTGAATTCGGCGAGCAGAGCGACCGTATGTGGCTGGCGCAGGATGATGATGTGATGCGCCAGGATACCAGCGCGCTGTGGCAGGCTCGCGGCGATGTCCCTCTCACCGAAGTGGAATGGCAGCGGGTGCGCGAATTCTTCGCCGCCCGGCAGAAAGGTAACTTGTGGGAGACCTTTACCCGTCTCTGGCAGGGGACACCGACTCAGGGGGGGGAGGAAGTGCGCCGCGAGTTGGAGCTGGATTCCCGTCCAGTGGTTTTTTTGCCTACCAACGTTTTGGGTGATAGCCTGACGCTGGGGCGGCAGTTGTTCAGTCGGAGCATGACTGAGTGGTTGCAACGGACAATTGAATTCTTTATTCCGCGTTCCGAAGTACAATTAGTGATCAAGACCCACCCTGGTGAGCTGATTGGCTGGGGGCCGGCGGTGTACGATATACTGCGGCAGATGTTCCCGGAACTGCCTGCTCACATCCACCTGCTACCCGCCGATGCGAAGATCAACGCTTATGACTTGATCGCCCTGGCGGATGTGGGACTGGTGTTCACCACCACTATGGGTATGGAGATGGCTATGAGCGGCCTGCCGGTGATCGTCACCGGGAAAACGCATTACCGCGGCAAAGGCTTCACCCTTGACCCCGACTCTTGGGATGCGTTTTTTGAGATTCTTCAACGGGTATTGGATGACCCTCGGGAGTACCGGCCAACACAACCCCAGGTCGAGACTGCCTGGCGGTACGCGTACCGTTTTTTCTTTGAATACCCTCAGCCGTATCCGTGGCACGTCCAGCATTTTGGCGAAGATATTGAACGCTGGCCACTGGATGTCGTTCTTTCAGAGGAGGGCATGGCGCAGTTCGGCAGAACCTTTGACTACCTGACCGGCATCCCCATTGACTGGCGTACTAATGAACTGGTGAAGCGATGAATCAGATCAAACACGAAGTTCGCGAGTTCTACGATCAGGTGGGTTGGCAACAAGTCAGCGAAGGGGTGTACCAGAACGCGCGTTACGAAGACCTGCGCCCAGTAGCGCGTGAGTATATTCATCGCTGTCACCTGCGGGTGGCGCGGCACCTCAAACCCCAGGGGCGTTATCTGCTGGATGCCGGTTCTGGGCCGATTCAGTACCCGGAATACCTGGAATACTCCAAGGGGTATGACTTTCGCGTTTGCGCGGATATCTCCCACGTGGCGCTGAAGGACGCACGCCAGCGCGCGGGGGCGGATCATGCCCTCTGCGTGGTGGCGGATGTTGCCAATCTGCCGTTTGCTCCGGAGGTGTTTGATGGCGTGGTTTCATTGCACACGATTCATCATTTGCCGATGGACGAACACATCAGCGCTTATGAGGAGCTTTATCGCGTGCTGGCGCCTGCATCCCAGGCGGTTGTGGTCAACGGTTGGGGGGATGCACTGATCCCCCGGCTGCTGCGCCGCCCCATGCGATGGGTAAACCGGATTCTGGGTCTCCTGCGACGCGTGTTTGGGATTCAGCCTCCGGTGCACCCGGCCAAGCCGCGGCAAGACCCGGTTGCCGAAAAGCGCAAGAGCACTTTTGTGCGAAAATATGGCGCCGCCTGGTTGAAAGCGCAATTGCAGCCGCGCATGCCATTTGAGATTTATGTCTGGCGTAGCGTGAGTGTGAAGCACCTGCGCGTTTTCATCCATCGCGCCGCGGGTGGGCGTTGGCTGCTGCGGGTTCTGTTTTGGTTTGAAGAGCGGTTCCCGCATTTTCTGGGCGAGCATGGAC
>WFTY01000338.1 GCA_015485245.1 Anaerolineales bacterium
GTTCATCTGTGGCTAAGGAGGAGAAGGAATGAGCGACGCCCCCTCGACCGAACGTTTCCCCTACGGACGCACCTTTTTGCTGGCGTTCGGCTTCTTCGGCATCAGCCTGATCTGGCCGATCTTCAACAACTTCGTGCCCATTTTCCTCAAAGGGTTCGGCCTCTCGGCCACCCTGGTCGGCTTTGTGATGACCTGGGACAACTACCTGAACATGTTCGTGCAGCCGGTCGTCGGCGAGCGCTCGGATCACACGCGCACGCGCTTTGGGCGGCGCAAGCCCTGGATGCTGGCCGGCGCGCCGCTGGCGGCGGTGTTCTTTGTCTTCATCCCGGCGATGCGCTCGGTGGCGGCGGTGATGTTCGCCATCCTGCTGACAAACTTTGGCATGGCGCTCTTCCGCGCGCCCACCGTGGCGCTGCTGGGGGATGTCTTTCCACCGCAGCAGCGCAGCACTGCCAACGGGGTGATCAACTTCATGGGCGGCGTGGGCGCGATCATCGCCTTTTTGGTGGGCGGCGCGTTGTACAAAATGGGGCGCATCACGCCGTTCGCCTTCGGTGCGATCATGATGTTGATCTCGGTCGCGCTGGTGGTGCTGTTCATCCGTGAACCGGATGCGCCGGAAGAAGTCCCCGAGAGCGAGCGGATGAGCTTCCTGGATAACCTGCGCGAGGTGGTGAACGCCGCCGACCGCTCCGGGCTGTACATTCTGCTGGCGATTTTGTGCTGGTTCATTTCCTATAACGCGGTGGAGACCTGGCTTTCTTCCTTTGGGAAATTCACGTTGGGCATCAACGAAGGGCGCATGAGTATCCTGACCTCGGGGCTGGCGCTGATGTTTGTGCTCTTTGCCATCCCCAGCGGGCTGCTGGCGACGCGCTTTGGGCGGCGGCGGGTGATTCTCTTCGGCATCGGGGGGATGGTGTTGTTGTTCGCCTATGGCATGGCAGTGCAGAGCGAGGCGATGTTGCTGCCGCTGCTGGTGCTGGCGGGCGTGTTCTGGGCGCTGATTAACGTCAACTCGCTACCGATGGTCTATGACGTGGGCGGCGACCAGCGCATTGGCGCGTTTACCGGCTTATATTACCTGGCCTCGAACATCGCCGCGGTGGCTGGCCCGCAGGTGGTCGGCATCCTGGTGGACCTCACCGGAGGGAACTACCGCATCATGTGGGCCTTCGGCGCGCTCTTTATGCTGCTGGCGGGCGTGTTGATGCTGCGCGTGCATGATGCCCCGGCGGCGGCTGCAGAAGCATAGGCTCGTCTCGCTTGCTGGTGATGCGCTGAACGGCGCATCAAAACCTGTTTTGCCGCTTTAACCCGCTTTCGTAGACATCAAAAAGAGGCGTGCAGGGTGCGCGATGTCTTGCACGCCTTCATTGTGTTAATTTCATATAAGAACGCGCCGTTTTTGGGGGTGATTTCTTGACTCTGTCAGGGGGCGGTGATATGATGGGAAGCGTTGATTTAGCAACTGAGTGTCGCGGTTGCTAAAAACCGGCGATTATGAGCAAAGACCTGACCGAACGACAAAAATTGATCCTGGCATTGGTGATCCGCGATTATGTGGATAACGTCAAGCCGGTTGGCTCGGAGCGATTGGTGGAACAATACGGGCTGAAGTTCTCGTCCGCCACCGTCCGTAATGAGATCGCTGTGCTGGTTGAGCATGGTTATTTGCACAAGCCGCATAAAATGGCGGGCAGTGTTCCCACCGAGGTGGGCTACCGCTACTTCGTCAGCCAGTTGATGGGGCGCACCCGCCTGCCCAGTGAAACGCGACGCACCATCCAGCACCAGTTCTACCAGGCGCGCAGCGATATTGACGAGTGGATGCAGCTTGCCGCTTCGGTGCTGGCGCGCCAGGCGCGAGCGGCCTCGCTGGTGACTTCTTTGCACCCCGTGCACGCTCGCCTGAAACACGTTGAGCTGATCGCCATTCGCGGCCGCCAGGTGTTGATGGTGTTGGTGCTGGAAGGCGGCGAGATCCGTCAGCAGATTCTCAAGCTGGGCGAACCGGTGCCGCAACAGCGCTTGAGCGTGGTCGCCCGATGGATCAACGAGGTCGGCGCGCAGAAAGATGCTGAGGCGTTGGGCGCGCTGATGAGCAAGGTGAGCGACGATTTGCAGCGCGATGTCCTTAAACTCATCAGCGCGGAAATGCAGCGTTCGGATAGCTTGTTGGCTGGTGACATCTACCGCGACGGCTTGGCGAACGTGCTCGCCGAGCCGGAGTTCGCCGAGCCTGGTGTGGCGCACCGCGCCCTGCAGTTTTGGGAGGAGCGCTCACAACTGGAGGAACTGCTCTCCCAAACGGTGTTGATGCCTGAAACCAGCGGTGTGCATGTGCTCATCGGCGGCGAGGGCACCTGGGAGGATTTGAGCGACTGCGCTGTGATTCTTTCCCGCTACGGCGTCCCCGGCGTTGCCACCGGGGCGTTGGGCGTGTTGGGGCCCACGCGCATGCCTTACGCGCAAACGATTTCCACCGTCCGCTTTGTCGCCAATCTGTTGAGCGAGCTGGTCGGTGACACTTTATCGGACGAGAGGTATGTTGAGGACTTATGAGCAAGAAAAAGAAGAAAAAAACCACCGAAGAACATGCTCTGCTCCCCAACGAGCAGCAGGAGGAGCCCCGGGAGCAGGAACAGGCTGGGGAACAAAGCGAAGCCCCGGCCCAAGAGTCGCAGGAGTTTTCCCCAGAGGCGTTGCAATCCGCCCTGGAGGAAAGCCAGGCCCAGGCGGCTGAATATCTGGATGGCTGGCAGCGCGCCCGCGCCGAGTTCGCTAATTACAAAAAGCGCATCGAACGTGAGCGCGAGCGCATCTATCAAGATGCTGCTGGTGAGATCATCAAGCGCTATCTGCCTGTTCTGGACGACCTGGAACTGGCGTTAAAGAACCGCCCTCAGGAAGGCGAAGGCGCCACCTGGGCGGAAGGGATCGAATTGATTTACCGCAAACTGCTTTCCATCCTCGAGGCGGAAGGCATCCAACCCATGCAGGCGGAGGGGCAGATGTTCGACCCCAACCTGCACGAGGCTGTCTCTCGCACAGCCAGCGATCAACACGAGAGCGATCAGATTGTGGAAGTGTTGCAGCAAGGCTACCTGATCGGCGACCGAGTTTTACGGCCTGCCCGAGTGGTGATCGCAGAGTGAAACCGAAATCATAATCTGGAGGAAATTGTCTTATGGCTAAAATCATTGGTATTGATCTGGGTACAACCAACTCCGTCGCCGCGGTAATTGAGGGCGGCGAGCCTACGGTGATCCCCTCGGCAGAAGGCGAACGCCTTGTGCCCTCTGTGGTCGCTGTGAATAAAAATCACGAACGCATCGTCGGCCGCCCGGCGCGCAACCAGGCAGTGGTCAACCCGGAGAACACCATCTTTTCGATCAAGCGCTTCATGGGGCGCAAGTATGATGACCCCGAGGTGGAGCGCGCCAGGAAGATGGTGCCCTACAAGGTGTCCAAAGCGCCGAACGGCGATGTGCGCGTCACGCTGGATGGCAAGGAATACTCTCCGCCGGAGATTTCCGCCATGATCCTGGCGAAGATCAAGGCGGACGCGGAGGCTTACCTCGGTGAGCCGGTCACCCAGGCGGTGATCACCGTTCCGGCGTACTTCAACGACGCTCAGCGCAACGCCACCAAAGACGCTGGCAAGATCGCCGGGCTGGAAGTGCTGCGCATTATCAACGAACCGACGGCCTCCTCGCTGGCCTATGGCCTGGACAGGAAGGCCAATGAGACCATCGCGGTCTACGACCTGGGCGGCGGCACGTTCGACATTTCCATCCTGGAAGTGGGTGAAGGCGTCTTCGAGGTCAAGTCCACCAGCGGCGATACTTTCCTGGGCGGCGACGACTTCGATCAGCGCATTATCCACTATCTGGCAGACGAGTTCCAGAAAGAACACGGCATCGACCTGCGGCAGGATCGCAGCGCTTTGCAGCGTTTGAAGGAAGCTGCCGAGAAGGCCAAGATTGAGCTTTCCTCCTTGCAGCAAACGGAGATCAACCTGCCTTACATCACGGCGGACGCCAGCGGCCCCAAGCATCTGGTGATGAAGCTGACGCGCGCCAAGCTAGAGCAGTTGACTGCCGATCTGATTGAGCGCAGCATCGAGCCGGTGCGGCAGGCGCTCAAGGATGCCGGGTTGCAGCCCTCCGATATCGACGAGATCGTCCTGGTTGGCGGGATGACCCGCATGCCCGCGGTGCAGGAAGCGGTGAAGAAGTTCTTCGGCAAGGATCCGCACAAGGGCGTCAAC
>WFTY01000339.1 GCA_015485245.1 Anaerolineales bacterium
ACCCTGGATACCGCCAGGTTGTGGATTCCCGATCTGGGTGTGGATACTTCGGTGCAGATTGGCGCGGAGATCAACGCTATTTTGGAGGAAATCAACCGCGGAAACTACGACCTGGTTGTGCTGAAGGCCCGGCAGGCGATACAGATTAAGGATTTCCTCTCCACCAAAATTGGGCAGCGCGTGGCCCGGCAGGCGCCGATTTCCGTTCTGGTGATCAAGCGGCCGCAACCTCAGCTCAAACGCATTCTCATCTGCACCAGCGGCGTGGACGTGGCGGATCCGGTGATCGCTATGGGCTCCTGGCTGGCTCAGGCCAACCGGGCCAGGGTGACTTTGCTGCACGTCACCGGCGCTGTTCCGAGCATGTACACCGGTTTGCCAAAAATTGAAGAACACTTGCCGGAGATTTTGCAGGCCGATACGCCTATGGCGCGACATCTCCGTCAGGCTGCCAGCCTTTTGGCCGAGAAAAACGTGGAAGCAGAACTGGAACTGCGTCACGGCGCGGTTGCAAACGAAATTCTGCTCGAAGCCCGGCAGGGCAACTACGATTTGATCCTGCTTGGCGCGTCCAGGGCATCGACCAACCTCACCGGCTGGCTGATGGGCGATGTTACCTATCAAATCATCAATGATGCTCAGTGCCCTGTGCTGGTTGTTCGCCGGTATAGAAACGTGATAGATGAAGAGATCAAGGGAGTGTAGCGACGGTGGAATGGTTGACCAACCCTGAAATCTGGATTGGCCTGACCAACCCCATCTTCGCCGTTTTGGGGCGGGGCGTTTCGGGACGCGATTTGATCCTGATCGGCGGCGGCCTGTTCCTGCTGGCCAAGAGCACCCACGAAATCCACGAAAAGCTGGAAGGCGATGAAGATGCCGCCGGGCAGCGGGTTTTGCCATCTTTTGCCAGCGTCATCCTTCAAATTCTTTTGCTGGACGTTGTCTTTTCGCTCGATTCAGTCATCACCGCGGTGGGCATGGTGGAGCAGTTGGGAGTGATGATCGCTGCGGTGGTGATCGCGGTGGTGATTATGCTGCTCTCTGCGGAGACGATCAGCGCCTATGTGAGCCGTCACCCCACCATCAAGATTCTGGCGCTCAGTTTTCTCTTGCTGATTGGGTTGGCGCTGATTATGGAAGGGCTGCATAACCCCATCCCCAAAGGGTACATCTATTTTGCCATGGGGTTTTCCATATTTGTGGAAATGGTCAACCTGCAAGTACGGGCAAAAAAGTCTTCCCCGCCTGTCCGGTTGCGGCAACCCTATACCCCGGCGGGAAATCTTTTGGAGGGGACTGGCGGAGGGAAGGAAGCATGAAAAGTTCATTGCGTTCGGCATCACCGACCCTGTTGTCCCCTCCCGCCGCGCCTCAAGGGAGCCAGGTGCGCAACTGGTTCTCCTTGCCGGATACCGACCCGGTCGTCGATCATATCAAAACGGTCATGTGGGATCAGGAGAACGCCCCCACGCGCTGGCGGACAGCCCGCCTTTCCCCCGCTGCCTATGTGTACTGGGAGCAGGAAACTGGGTGGAAGGTGGTGGCTAAATTTTATATCTCCAAGACTGGAGATGCGGCCTCCCATCATGCCGAACGGGAGTATCAGCGTACGCGACAGGCCTGGGAGTATCTCGGCGCTGAACAGGCTGGTAGGCCGGTTAAGCCGTTAGGCTTGTGGGAGGGAGCCCTGTTTCTGGAATTTGTCCCTGGGCTGACGCTGGAGGACCAGATCGCCATCCGCCGCAGCCAGCCGGGTAAACTGGCGCACATCCTCGCTACCGTTGGCAGGTTCCTGGCGACGTTGCACGCCAACAGCGTTCAGCCTGATGCCACCCCCGATTTTGGGCAAGCGGCGGATTACGCCCACCGGTTGGTGGACAACCTGGTCAAACACGGCGTGCTGCGCGGACATCCCGGTGTGCAAAGCGGTTTGGAGTTGCTGATCGAAAAATGGGCCTCAGACCCTCTGGTGTGGGAGCATCCCCAAGCGCGCAGCCATGGGGATGCCACTACCACAAACTTCATCTTTCCCCCTCAAGGTGGCGTTGTAGCCATTGACTGGGAGCGCAGCCAGGCTGCTGACCCGGCAGCCGATGTGGGCCGCTTGATGGCCGAGGTGACTCACAGCGTCAACCGGCACGGCGGCAACTTTGCTGAAGGAGATGCTTTTGCCGAGCACCTGGCTTCTGTTTATTGCGCCAACCTGCCCTCGGACTGGGATGCCGAACGCCTGATGTGCCGCGCCCGCTTTTATCAGGCCACCAGCACGTTGCGGATCGCCCGTAACGGCTGGCTGGCTCACCTGGATCGGCTGGCTCTGGTCTTGCAGGCTTTTGCTTTACTGGCAAAATAATGCACTTTGGTCGCTTGTGTGATGACAATATCGAATCGCGTAGCAGAGAAATCGAGAAGTTTTTATGACTGAAAAACGAATCTGGCACAACCTGGCTGTTCAGCAGGTTTGTGAGTTCCTTCAGGTCGCGCCCGATTCCGGGTTGTCGGAGGCCGAAGTTCGTCAGCGACAGGAACGTTACGGACCCAACGAACTGGTTGAGCACGGTCTGCGCAGCCCCTGGCAACTATTAGCCGATCAGTTCCGCGAGGCGATGGTCGTTGTGTTGATTGTGGCGGCCGTCATCTCGGTGCTCTTGAGCGACTGGAAAGACGCTGTGACGATCCTCGTCATCGTGTTGCTCAACGCCATGCTGGGGTTCGTGCAGGAGTATCGCGCCGAAAAGGCGATGGCCGCGCTCAAACAAATGGCCGCGCCGCTGGTCAAGGTTCGTCGTCAGGGTCGGATCACACAGGTGGCGGCGCGCGAGCTGGTGCCCGGCGACGTGATC
>WFTY01000340.1 GCA_015485245.1 Anaerolineales bacterium
GGCGCACCCAGCTCGAAGCAGTGTGCAGCGTGCGCCCCATTCAAACCGTCTGGGTGACCGACCCCAACCCGGAGAAAATCAGCACCTTTATCAAGGAAATGGCGGGGAAAGGGCCTATCCCCGCGGACCTGCGACCGGCGAAAAGCCCCAAACAGGCCGCCGCGGCAGCGGATATCATCTGCGCGGCGACGACCTCCTCACGTCCCGTCTTCCCGGCGGAGGCGGTGCGCCCCGGCACACACATCAACGGCGTTGGTTCATACACCCCGGCGATGATCGAAATCCCCCCGGCGCTTACGACGCGCGCCACGGTCTACGTTGACCAGGTTGAGGCCGTCATGGAAGAGGCTGGTGAACTGATCGCCGCCGTTGCACAAGGGCTGCTGCACCGCGAGCAGCTCACCGAACTGGGCGCGGTGCTCAACGGTCAGGCTGCCGGGCGCACCCACGAGGCGCAAGTCACCTTCTTCAAATCCGTGGGCGTGGCGGTTCAAGACGCCGCCGCTGCACACGCGGCGCTGCAACGCGCCCGTCAACTTGGCCTGGGACAAACGGTAAACTGGTAAAGCAAGACCTGCTGCCTGACACGGGTCTTCCCAAAAACAGAGAGGCTCTAATGGAACTTCCCAAAACAAGCGATATTATTGTCATTGGCGGCGGGGTGATGGGCGCCAGCACAGCCTATCACCTTGCCGCGCGCGGCGCGGGCGAGGTCCTGCTGCTGGAACGCGATGAGTTCTTCGGCCAGGGCGCCACCGGACGCTGTGCAGGCGGCGTGCGCTACCAGTTCTCCACCGAGGTTAACATCCGTCTTTCGCTCGCCAGCCTGCCCATGCTGGAGCACTTTGAAGAGGAGATCGGCCAGGCGGTGGATTACCGGCAAATCGGCTATCTCTTTTTGCTCACTCGCGAGGAAGAGCTGACGACCTTCCAGCGCAACGTGGCATTGCAACACAGCCTGGGCGTGCACACCGAATGGCTGGACGGCGATGAAGTGCGCCGTCGCCTGCCCATGATGAAACTGGATGACGTGCTCGCCGGGACGAGCCACGCCAAAGACGGCATCGCCGACCCCAACGGGGTGGTGATGGGTTACATCCAGGCGGCGCGCCGCCTGGGGGCGCGAACCCTCAATGAGACGCCGGTTGAGGGGATTCGCGTAGAGAACGGGAAAATCCGCGGGGTGGAGACGCCCTTTGGGATGGTCGCCGCGCCGGTGGTGGTCAACGCCGCCGGGCCGTGGGCCGCATTGATCGGTCAGATGGCCGGAGTCCCCATCCCCATCTCCCCGCTGCGCCGCCAATGGCTGACCACCACCCCACTGCCCGATCTGCCCGCCGACTTCCCTTTTGTGATTGACTTCGCACAATCGCTCTACTTCCATCCTGAGGGCGAAGGGCTGCTCACCGGGATGTCGAACCCGCAAGAGGAGATCAGCTTTGGGCAGCAGGTGGACGCCGATTGGGAGCTGGTGCACATGGAAGCCGCCATCGCCCGCCTGCCGCTGCTGGAGCGCGCCGGGGTATCCGCCCGTGTGGCCGGGCTGTACGAAAACACGCCTGACGCTCATCCGATTTTCGGCGCAACGCCGATCGAGGGATTTTACCTGGTGGCCGGATTCTCCGGTCACGGCTTTATGCACGGGCCGGTGGCAGGCAAACTGATGGCCGAAATCATCCTCGACGGCGCGGCCACCACCGTGGACGTCTCGATGCTCGACCTGGCGCGCTTTGCCGAGGGGCGGCTGATCGAAGAGTACAATGTTGTGTAATACCAAATCACCAGGCAACTGGTTACTCAGTTACCTGATTACCTTTCCCCCGTAATCTATCTCTGGAGAACTCATGCCCATTGCAGAAATCATCACCATTGGTACCGAATTATTACTCGGTGAGACGGTGGATACCAACACCCGCTACATCGCTCGCACCCTGCGAGACGTGGGGGTAGACCTGTACCGCACATCAACGATCGGCGACAACAAAGAACGCATCGCCCAGATCATCCGCGAAGGGCTGGCACGCGCCGAGATCATCATCACCACCGGCGGCCTGGGCCCCACGGTAGACGACCCCACGCGCGAGGCCGTCGCCCTGGCGCTGGGCGTGGAAACCGAATTCCGCCCGGAGCTGTGGGAACAAATTCAAGAACGCTTTCAGCGTTACGGGCACACACCCACCGAGAACAACCGCCGCCAGGCCTATGTTCCGCAGGGAGCGCAAGCGATTGAAAACCCCGTAGGCACTGCCCCAGCCTTCATCGTCGAGACCGAGCGCAGCGCCATCATTTCATTACCCGGCGTGCCGCGCGAGATGGAGTACTTGATGCAAACACAGGTGCTGCCCTACCTGAAATCGCGCTTTGATCTGACCAGCGTCATCAAGGCGCGCGTGTTGCACACCTCCGGCGTGGGCGAATCGCGCATCGACGAACGCATCGGCGACCTGGAGCGTCTGCAAAACCCCACTGTTGGGCTGGCGGCGCACGCCGGGCAGGTGGACGTACGCATCACCGCCAAGGCCGCCACCGAGGCGGAGGCCGATTCCCTGATCGCCGAGGTGGAAAGCGAGCTGCGCAAACGCCTGCGCGCCTGGATTTACGGCGCCGACGGCGACACACTCGAAAGCGTTGCCCTGGACGTGCTGGCCGCCTATGACTGGAGTCTCGCCGTTGTGGAGGCCAACCTGGGCGGCTCCCTGACTCAACGTCTGGCCGAAGCGGGCGGCTCGTTCGTCGGCGGCGAAGTGCTCACCCGCGCCCCTGACCCCGCCTCGTTGCCCGATATCCTGCGCGCCACCTGCGCCAGCCGCCAGGCCCAGGCCGGCCTGGGGGTGATTCTGCTCCCCGGCGAGACGCGCCAGACCTTGCACATCGCCCTGTTAACCCCGGAAGAGGAGCGCCAGGTGGTGCGTACTTACGGCGGCCCTCCTCAGCTCGCCCCGCGCTGGGGCGTCAACCTCAGCCTGGAC
>WFTY01000341.1 GCA_015485245.1 Anaerolineales bacterium
AGCAGCAGATCGTGGATGCGCTGCTGGCGATTGCGGAGACCGAAGAAGGCCAGGCTGCGCTGGACACCGCTTATCAGTGGGGTGGTCTGGAAGCGCATGACGATACCTTCTATGATGCCTTCCGCCAGGTGCTCGACGCGGCTGGCGTCTCGGCTGAAGACCTGTAAACTTCTTGTGTGAAGCGCGAACTTTTTGTAAGCGCTCTCAGACACACTGCTGCAGGAGGGCGGCTCTGGTCTCCCTCCTGCAGCCCTTTAACAGACGGGCTTACGCAGTTGAAGCCAGAACGCTGGCTGAGTGCTCGCAGAGAGACCTGCTGTTGCAAGAAAAAGCTCTACCTTTGCCTACTTTTTTTTGACACTCGTGATATAATGGCGCGCTAGTGTGCTGGTCATGACGGTGAAACCGGCGCTCGAACACCAACATCATTGAGGTTTTTATGTCGCCCATTCTTGAGCTGCGTGGAATTACCAAACGATTTCCGGGTGTGCTGGCGAACGACCATATTGACCTGACGCTGGAGCAGGGCGAGATTCATGCCTTGCTGGGGGAGAACGGCGCTGGTAAGACTACCTTAATGAATATCCTTTATGGGTTGTACTCTCCGGACGAAGGAGAGATCTTCGTTCGCGGAGAGAAGATCGAAGTTCGTTCTCCCAGCGATTCAATTAAAGCCGGAGTGGGGATGGTTCACCAGCACTTTATGTTGGTGCCTGTTTTTACCGTTACCGAGAATGTGATGCTCGGTGATGAAATCACCCGTATGGGCGGTTTCCTCAATCGCCGCGCCGCGGCTGAGCGCATTCGTGCGATTTCGGATCAGTATCACCTCGAGGTCAACCCGGATGCGTATGTGCGTGACCTGCCGGTGGGGGTTCAGCAACGTGTTGAAATCATCAAGCTGCTTTATCGTGAGGCGGATATCCTGATCCTGGACGAGCCTACCGCGGTGCTTACCCCGCAGGAAGTGGATGAACTTTTCACCATCATGCGTTCCCTTGTGGAGCACGGCAAGTCGATCATCTTTATTACCCACAAACTGCGCGAAGTGTTGGAATTTGCCGATCGGATCACCGTGATTCGGGGAGGCAAGGTCGTTGGCGCCACCACCCCACAGGAAGCCGATCAGAATCAACTGGCCGCCATGATGGTGGGTCGGGCGGTGGACCTGCATTTGGAGAAAGCCCCCGCTCAGCCGCAGGACGTCGTGTTGCAGGTTGAAGACCTGGTGGTCCTGGATGATGCGGAGCAGGTGGCCGTTAATCAGGTCTCGTTTGAAGTTCGTGCCGGGGAGATCCTGGGCGTTGCCGGGGTGCAGGGCAACGGTCAAACGGAGCTGGTGCGGGCGCTGACCGGCCTGACGAACCCGGTCAGCGGCAGGGTAACCTTGCTGGGGCAGGATATCACCACCGCCTCGCCGCGCGAGATCACCGAATTGGGTTCAGCGCACATCCCCGAAGATCGTCAACGGGATGGGTTGGTGCTCACGGCTACCGTGGCGGATAATTTCGTTCTCAATACATATTATCGTCCTCCCTTCGCCAGAGGCGTTTGGCTTCAGGAAGAAAAGGTGTTGGAAACGGCTGAGGAGATCATTGAGAAATTCGATGTGCGTACTCCCAGCGCCTTGATCCCCGTGGGATCGCTCTCTGGCGGCAATCAGCAAAAGGTGATTGTGGGGCGTGAGTTCTCGCGCCCGATCAAGTTTCTGGTAGCCTCGCAGCCAACCCGCGGCCTGGACGTAGGCTCCATTGAATACATTCACCATCGGCTGATTGAGAAGCGCGATGATGGTTGTGCCGTGTTGCTGGTTTCCACCGAGCTGGATGAGATCATGGAGCTTTCTGACCGCATTGCGGTCATGTATCGCGGCAAGATGATCGCCATTGTGGATGCCGCGCAAACGACTAAGGAAGAGGTTGGCCTGCTGATGGCCGGTGTGGTTGCCCAGTCGGGCGGGTGAGCTGGACTGCACGACGGCAAAAGCGCATCCACACCCAATGAGGATGAGTGCATGAGCAATTCGGACAAGGCGCAAGAAAAGAAGAAATTTGCCGGCGTTTTTCTGGATGAGATTTCCAAGAGCCCGCTGACCGTCACCATTTTGGCGATCTTCAGCGGCTTGGTGTTGGGGGGGCTTCTGGTGGCGGTGACCTCGGAAGATGTCTACGCTGCTGTGCGCGTGTCGTTCGGGGAGACTCTGCGCGTGGCCTGGGATGCGGCCTGGCGCACCTATAAAGCTTTATTTATCGGTTCAGTTGGCGACCCAGCTCGCATTATGGCTGCGTTTCAGAGCGGTGATGCTGAAGCGATCCGCCGGGCGGTCAACCCGTTTTTTGAAAGTCTGGTGCAGTCTACCCCATATATCTTTGCTGGCCTGGCAGTGGCTTTGGGCTTTCGAGTTGGTCTGTTCAACATCGGCGCTGAAGGCCAGTTGTTTATCGGCGCGACGACTACAGTGGTGGTGGCTTTGTTCCTCAAAGGATTGCCCGCCATCATCCATGTGCCGTTGGCGCTGCTGGCGGGATTTATCGGCGGGGGCTTCTGGGGCTTTATCCCTGGTTGGCTGAAAGCGAAAACCGGTGGGCATGAGGTGATCAACACCATCATGATGAATTACATCGCCTTCCGCCTGAGCGAGTTCCTGTTGCGCGGGCCGCTGAAAAACCCGGAGGGGTACAGCCCGATCACGGCTGAAATTCAAGATTCGGCCAAGTTGTGGCGGTTTTTCGAAAGTCCTATTCGCTTCCACATTGGTTTCTTTATTGCTTTGTTCTGCGCTTATCTGGTGTATTTGCTGCTGTTTAAGACGACCTGGGGCTTCACGCTGCGCACAGTGGGCTCCAACCCACACGCTGCGCGTTACGCCGGGATGAACATCGTCAAGAGCACCGTGGTCGCCATGTTCCTCTCTGGCGGGCTGGCTGGCCTGGCAGGGGCGAACGAGGTGTTGGGGGTCAATCACAATCTGGCGGTGGCGTTTTCCTCGGGATATGGCTTTGACTCCATCGCTCTGGCTCTGCTGGGCAAGAGTCATCCCTTGGGGGTGGTGCTGGCAGCTATTCTGTTTGGCTTTCTGCGGAACGGCGCCATCCAGATGCAGCTCACCGCCGGCATCCCTATTGACATCATCTCGGTGCTGCAAGCGGCCATTCTGGCGTTCATTGCCGCGCCGGCAATTATCCGTACAATCTATCGGCTGAAGGAACCGGAAATGGATCTGGACACGATTACTCTGCGCGGTTGGGGAGGGAATTAATGGCGGAAACAGTTGCGAACAATCACCTCACCTATGTTTCTCCAACTCGCCAGCGCGTGATGGGTGTTGTATTTCTGGGCATCGGTGTGGTGCTCTGGTTTCTCTTCGCCCGGGACGTTGCACCCGATGCGTTGACCACTTACCGGCTGACGCCGGGCGGCTCGGCGCAAGAGCTGCCTAACTGGGTCTTCCCGACCTTGCCGATGCTTAACTTCCTCATCATTTTCAGCATCGGTCTTGGCGCTTATCAACTGGTGCGCGGCTTTGGCAAGCGCACTAACCTTGTGCTGGGGCTTGTCACGGCGTTTTTTATCTTTGGTTTTCTCAGTTGGGCGACCTCCGGTGGGTCGCTGAATCTGGCGGGTTTGTTCCGCAGCGCGCTGGTCAAAGCCGTGCCGCTGACTATTGGCGCCCTCTCCGGAGTGCTTTGCGAACGTTCGGGTGTGGTCAACATCGCCATTGAAGGGATGATGCTCACCGGCGCGTTCGTCGGCGCGTTTGTTGGCAGCGTGACCAATTTGTGGATCGGGCTGTTTGCCGCGGTGCTTTCCGGCGGAGTGCTGGCGGCGGTGTTGGCGGTGCTTTCGATTAAATATAAGTCGGATCAGATCATCGCCGGGACGGTGATCAACATCTTCGCCACCGGAATCACATCCTTCCTTTCGGCGAAGTTCCTGCAGAAGTATCAATACCTCAACGACCCCGGGCGCTTCCCGACGATCAAAATTCCCGTGCTGGCGGATATCCCCTTCGTGGGGCCAATTTTGTTTCAGCACAACATGTTTGTGTATGCGTTGTACTTTTTCCTGATCGCGCTGACGGTCGGGTTGTATTACACCCGCTGGGGGCTGCGCACCCGCTCGGTGGGCGAACACCCCAAAGCCGCGGATACGCTGGGCATTAACGTCTATCGTACGCGCTATATCTCAGTGATCCTGGGCGGTTTCATGGCCGGCTTTGGCGGCGCGTACTTCACGCTGGGTTCGGTGGGGCGTTTTGACGAGGTGATGACCGCTGGACGCGGCTTTATCGGCCTGGCGGCGATGATCTTTGGTAACTGGAACCCCATTGGTTCATTTGGCGCCGGCTTGTTGTTTGGGTTCTTCGATGCGCTTTCGGCCAAGGTCGCCATCCTGAAGGTGCCAATTCCCTCAGAGATCATGCTGATGTTCCCCTACCTGGCGACGATGATTGCTCTGGCAGGGGTGGTTGGACGAGGCCAGATGCCCGCCGCCGACGGACAACCTTACGAGAAAGAGTAAGGCGCGGAACCGCAGAGACGGAGAAAAGCAGAGCCGCAGAGAAAGAAATGGATTTCTCTGCGGCTCTTTGCATCTACCCGCAAATTCAGAAATGTGCCGGGTTTCAACACACTCAACCGACGGCGCAATTCTCGGATGGGCTTTTTTGTCTTTTCGCGGCTCCGCGTTTTCTATTTCAGTGGATAGCGACCGAATTCCTCCACCGCGTCTACCATCGCCAGCACGTTCTCCGGCGGTACGTCGTCCATGATGGTGTGCACCGAAGCGACCATGTACCCTCCGCCGGGGCCGAGGATTTCAATCACCCGGCGCACTTCGGCGCGCACCTCCTCCGGCGTGCCGTAGGGTAGCACCCGATGGGTGTCGATCGCCCCGCAGAGAACCAGTTCCTTGCCATATCGTTTTTTCAATTCGGGCAGATCCGCCATGCGCCCCGCCGAAGTCTGGATCGGGTTGAGGATATCCACCCCGATTTCGATGAAGTCGTCGATCAGAGGGAAAACATCGCCATCCGTGTGGAAGAAGACTTTGGCCTTGGTGCGTTCTTTGATGAATTGAATGAAATCCGCATGGATGGGTTTGAGGAACTGGCGATACATTTTAGGGGAGATCATCAGACTGGATTGCGTCCCCAGGTCGTCGCCGATTTTGATGATGTCTACGTTGTTCCCCAACTCGGCCAGGAAGGGCCCCATCAGCTCCTTGCAGACTTGCAGAATCTTTTCCAGCAGCGCCTGGGCGAAATCGGGATTCAGCCCCATGTTCAGCAGGAAGACGTCCATCCCCTGCATGGCGTGAGCGCGCTCAAAGGGGAAGAGCAGCCAGGGGGTTGCCATGATGGCGTACTGGTTTTCTTCGGCCAGGCGGCGCGCCTGAGCGCGCACATGCGCGATGCGCGTCGGGTCCGACATATCCGGCCAGGGATAGCTTTCGATCTCCTCGATGGTGGATGCCTCCGCCATGGGGTGGACGCCGGGGAACCAGTGGCCGGGGGTGATTTCCACCTGGCCGCTGCCCCAGGAATCAATGTAAGGACTGTGCGGTTCTCGCTCACGATTGCGCTTGCGGATGTGTTCCGGCTCCAGGTCGGTCACGCCGCGCACATCGCTGCGCAGGCGTTGCATGGTCTCTTCGTCGATTGCCGCTGTGCCCAGCTCCGGCCATTCGTAGATGTACTCATCCGGCGCCTCGATCCCCAGCAATTTTTTGATTCCTTGATAGGTGGGCATTTTGATGCTGGTGGCGTTGCTCACCCCCAGGATGATCGGCACGCGGTCGGGTTCTTCGTGGTTGAGGGTGGCTAAGACGCGTTCGCGGGGGGTCATTGTCATAGTAGGGTTCCTTTGGGGCTACTCACCAGCAAGCGGATGATTAACTGATCTGTGGGTAAATCAATAGGATTGGAGGCTGGGTGTTTCAATTTTACCCAGGATTTTTACTTCCGGCCAGATGAAGGGCAACGCCAGCAGGCCGACCAGGCCCAGCACACCGAGGCTTGCGAGGGCGGCCAGCGGTGTGGAGAGCGCAGCCAGCGGCGTGATGCGCAGGAGCAGGTGGGCGAGGCCTGCCGTTGCCAGGGAGACCCCGCCGAGGCGCATCAGCGGCGCGCCCAAACCGCGCCAGAAGGGCACTTTACGGCCAACCAGCCAGAGTAACAGCAACGTCTCGCTACTGAACGCCAGTGTGTTCGCCAGGCCGATTCCAGGGGCGCCCAGCAGGGGCGTCAGGACGGCTCCCAGGGCGATGAACGCCACCACCGTGAGTGCGGATGCCAGCAGCGGCGTGACGGCGTTCTGGCGGGCGTAGAACGCCCTCACGCCGATCTCTAGCAGCGAATGCCCGACCAATCCAAGCATATAAGCGCGCACTGTCCAGGTGACCAGGTTGCTCCCGGCAGCATCAAAGCCCAAAATCTCGATCAGCGGTCGGATGCCGACGATCAACAGCGCCGCTGCGGGCAGGGTGAGCGCCAGGATAGCGCGCACGGTGGCGTGCAAGGATCGGCGGTAAGACTCTTCTTCGCCCAGGGCCGCCTGCTCAGAAAGCGTGGGCAGCAGCACTGTGCCGATGGCCGTGCCGATCAACGATTCGGGGACCTGCATAAACAGCCACCCGTAAACCAGCGCGCTCACCGCGCCGGTGGTTAGCGCGGAGGCCAGGTTGTCCTGGGCGATGAAGACCACCTGGATGAAGAACACCGTCCCCACGCGCGGGAGCATCAAGCGGATGACTTGTTGAACGCCGGGATGAGCGAGATCCAGGCGCGGCGTCCAGTGGAAGCGATAGCGGATCAACCCTGGGATCTGCACTCCCAGGAAGAGCGCTGCCCCCAGGATGGTTCCATAGACCAGGCCGTGCACACCAAGCCCCAGGGCAGGCAGCGTGATCCCCGCGAGGTTGTACCCCTCTTCGGGAACAAGGATGAACACCCCGATCAGCGTGCCGACATCATACATGCTGGGGGCCAGGGCGGGCAGTAAAAAGTGCTGATTGGCCTGTAACCCGGCGATCACCAGTCCGCTCATGGAGAAAAGCAGCGTGGCGATCAGGTTGAGGCGCATGAGTTCAATCACCAGCTCCTGCTGTTCGGGAGTGAAGTTGGGCACCACGCCGAATTTGCCGGTGACGATGGGGCGCGCGAAGATGGCGATCGCCACGGAAAGTGTGGCGGTAACCAGGAACAGCAAATTGCCGATGCGCGAGAACACGCCCCAGGCGGCGGCGCGCCCATCCTTCTCCAGGTATTCGCTCAGCACCGGAATGAGCGCCATAGAGAGCGCTCCACCGGAAATCAGCGCGAAGAGCAAATCCGGGTAGTTGTTGGCTGCGTTGAAGGCGTCCAGCTCGGAGGAGAGGCCGAAGGTGCGGGCGATGACCACCTGGCGGATGAAGCCGAGACCTTTCTCCAACCCGAAGAACAGAGCGACGATTAGCGTAGAGCGAGCGACATGTTTCATAGGCGGGGTTCCTGGTTGTTATTTGGGGGAATGGGGTAAGTATAGCACGGCCTTTGGGGGCGCTTTGGTATAATCGTGCCACAATTGCTGGGTTGTGAGAGGTTGCCAGAGGAGGTTGTTTTGGCGAAGAAAAAAATCGGTTATATTGAGTTGTATTGGCGTTGCCCGAACTGCGGGGGGATGAACCGCGGGCGCGATAGTTTTTGCGTCGCCTGTGGGGCGCCTCAGCCAGAAGATGTGGAGTTTGAGCAAATTGAGAACGCTGAGCTGATTCGCGAGCAGGAATTGATCGCCCGCGCTGAAGCGGGTGCGGATATCCATTGTGCTTATTGTGGCACGCGTAACCCGGCTACAGCCACACAGTGTTCACAATGCGGCTCCGAACTTGAGGAAGGGATCCGCCGGCAAGCAGGGCGTGTGCTGGGGGCTTATCAACCCGGAGAGGCGGCGGAAGTTGCCTGCCCGGCGTGCGGCGCTTCTAACCTGGCTACGGCGTCGAACTGTGCACAGTGCGGCGCACCGCTGGGCCGGACAACCTCGCAGGATCAGGGTGAGGCCGCCAGCGTGGGGGGAGAACAACGGGCGCGCAGATTCAGCCCGGTGCTCCTCATCCTCGGTGGGCTTGCCTGCCTGGCGGTAATTGCTTTCTTTGTGCTCGCCGGGCGCACCACTACCATCACAGGGGTGGTGGAAGAGGTTGCCTGGGAGCGCACCATCGCCATCGAGTCTTATCAGCCGGTGGAGTATAGCGATTGGTTTGACGAATTACCTGCCGGGGCAGAGAACGTCTCCTGTGAAGCGCGCGTCCGTTCGGTGGAGAGTGAGCCGGTCCCTGGCGCAGAGGAGGTGTGCGGCACGCCCTACACGGTGGATAAAGGCAGCGGGTTCGCCGAAGTGGTGCAAGATTGCGAATATCAGGTGTATGCAGATTATTGTTCTTACACAGTGATGGATTGGGTGGAGACGGACACAGCTGTGGCCCGCGGGGATGATTTCAACCCCTATTGGCCGGAGCCAACCCTGGAGAGTGGTCAACGTCTGGGCGAAAACCGCGGAGAAAGCTTCAGCGTGGTGTTCGCCGCTGATGGTGAAACCTACACCTACGCGCCGGATACGCTGGAAGAATTTCGGCAGTTCTCACCCGGGAGCCGCTGGAACCTGGATGTCAACACCTTTGGGACGGTGGTGAGTGTGCAGCCGTAAAGCAGCGGGGGTATGCGTCGTCTGGTAGGGTTTGTGTTGGGGATGAGCATCGCCCTAGTTGCAGGAGTGCTGTTGTTGGGGCAGTTCAGCCGCGGGCAGGCGGCCGCGGCAACGGCGCGTCCCACCCGGGTTCAGTTCACAGCGACGGCGACCTCTACGCCGTTTCAGCCGGTGATGAGCACCCCCACTTACCAGCCCACGGTAATGCCTACGGCGACGGGCTCACCTACCCCTCTGCCTCCCACGCCGACATCGCCTCTGCCCACGCCCACCCCACCGCCCGCAGCGATGATCTCTGAGATCCGTGGCCGGTATCAGGCGTTTACGCTGGATTGCGAGTCGCGCTCGGCGGTGGATTGGGCGGCTTACTTTGGCCTGACGATTGATGAGATTGACTTCCTCAACGCCCTGCCGCGCTCGGATAATCCTGAAGAGGGGTTCGTTGGGGATGTGAACGCACCCTGGGGACAGATTCCCCCCAACCCTTACGGGGTGCACGCCCGCCCGGTGGCGCGGCTGCTGCGCGCCTATGGGGCGAAGGCGGATGCGGTGTATGGGATGAGCTGGGAAGCGCTGCAGTCGGAGATCGCTGCCGGGCACCCCGTAATCGTGTGGGTGATCGGGCGGGTGGGGCGCGGCACGCCGGTACCCTACACGGCTGTGGATGGGCGGCGCACCACGGTGGCGCGCTTCGAGCACACGGTGATCGTCGTCGGTTACGACAAAACCTCGGTCACGGTGCTCGACGGGGCGAGTGTGTATGCGCGCTCGATCAACGATTTTCTTGATTCATGGGAGGTGCTGGGCAACATGGCGATCGTTTACCGTCCTTGAGTCAAAGACGCCATAATTGCACACCTGCATCGTGCAGCGCGCTTCCAGCGATCATGGCCACACTCCACAGTAGAATTAAGGCCACCAGGTAGCGAGTGCTTTCTTCTCCACCGCGCAGAACCTGATCTTGCCGGATGCGAGGGAAGGCGGTCAGTGTGGCCTCGACAAGGCCCGTCAGCAAAAACGCCGTGCGTTGCCAGTCTCCCAAGATATGCGCCTCGATATAGGGCCAGAACAGTGCGGAGGTGACGCCAAGAGCAGCCAGCATGAAGGCGACCGAGCCGGCGCGCTGCCCTGGTGTGGGAAGCGGGGAGACAAGCGCCAGGAGCAGAATAGCGATCCAGACCGCTGTTCCGTCGATCAGGTAACTTTCAATGGCGAGCCCAAAGGGAGAGAAGTTGTTTCTGAGGGAGAGCAGGGCGAACAATGGGCCATCTAGCAGAAGGATGATTAGTGGTAGAGGGTGCGAGGGGAGTTGAGTGTAACTGTACAGGGCGGCCAGGTAGACGCTCACGCCTGTCAGTCCTCCCACCAGGACGATGAGCGGGGCGCGCGTGCCAAAACGTAACAGGATAGCGAAAGTTGCCGCCGCCGGTAGCACGCCCGTATATATCAGGTACAGGTTCTGAAGGCGATCAATCAGCGGGCTGGGCGGAGGAGACATGGTATCCATGCTCTTGAGGGGGGATTACATAGCCAAACACTAAAGATCGGTGAGCACAAAGCCCGCCACGAGTGTGACGGGCTTTGTTTGTTGAATGAGGAGGGATTACTGACCGCTGCTGTCCTGGATATCGAGCAGCTCGACCTCGAAGATCAGTGTGGCGTTGGGGGGGATCAACCCACCGGCGCCGGTTTCACCATAGGCCAGATCAGGGGGAATGACCAGTTGGCGCTTGCCGCCGACTTTCATGGTCAGAAGCCCTTCTTCCCAGCCGGGGATCACCATACCGCTGCCCAGTTCGAAGGAGAAGGGTTCGCCGCGCTCATAGGAGTTGTCGAAGGGCGAGCCATCTTCCAGCCACCCGGCGTAGTGGACGACCACGGTCTGCCCGGCCTCCGGGCTGGGGCCGTCGCCTTCCACCATGTCATAGTACTTCAGGCCGCTCTCAGTGGTGGTGTAATCTTCTTCGTTGACCTCGGTCATCTTGGGCGGGATGTACAGATCGGTCAGTTCGATTTCCATCACCAGGGTGGCGTTGGGCGGAATGTCGCCGGAGCCTTGCTCGCCGAGGGCGAGGTCGGGGGGGATCACCAGCAAGCGTTTGCCGCCAACCTGCATTCCGGTGACGCCTTCATCCCAGCCGGGGAAAACCACGTCGCCGCGGCCAACGATGAAGGTGATGGGATTGGTGTAGTAGGAGGAGACGATAAACTTGTTGCCGTTTTCCTCCTGCGCCCAGATGATGTATTGCGTGGTCGCCGTGCTGAAGGCTTCGGCGGCATCCCCCTCGCCAGTGACCATATCGTAATATTGCAGGCCGCTTTCGGTGGTGGTCAACTCGTCGGCGTTGACCTCGGTAGGCGTAGGTGCTTTATCCACCGAGACCAGCTCGACGTTCAAGACGATCTGCGAATTGGGGGGGATGATGCCAAAGCCCTCTTCCCCAAAGGCCAGATCAGGCGGCAGAACCATTTGCGCCTGTCCCCCGGCTTTCATCAGCCCCATGCCTTCTTCCCAGCCCGTGAGCAGTTGTTCGCGTCCATAGATCGCCACGGCAGGCGAGCCGCTGGCGCGTGTGTTGACAATTTCTGTGCCGTCAGGCAGTGAGGCAACCACTTCCATTACCAGCACGTCCCCTTCCTGGGGGGATGCGCCCTCGCCGGCGACCTCTTCGAGATATTGCAGGCCGCTCTCGGTGACCAGCGCCCCCTCAAGGACGATGGGTTCTGGGGTGGGAGCTGGCTCGCCGCCCGGTGGATTTTCCGCGCCTCCAACTTCAATGGTGAGCGCAGGCTCGTTGCCTGTCTCGGCGCTTTGGGAGGGCTGGCATGCTGCCAGGCCAACGGCCAGGGATGTAAGCACAAGCAGCCAGCGCAGGGTAGTTTTTGTGTTCTTCACGTGCGTCTCCGTTCTAAAAGAAAAAAACCAGGTCACCGTTTGACCTGGTTGACGAAACACCAGACAAGGTGCAAGCGGAATTGTAACACGGCTGTGAGCGTTCGGCGAATTTTCAGGGAACACTCATGATAGAGAAAACGCCGGTGGACGCGAGCGCGCACCGGCGTTGGTTGTAGCGCAGATTCGCTTTCTATGTGCCTTCCTGCCAGGAGTTCAGGTAGCGCACTTGCTCCTCGGTGAGCACGTCGATGTTCACGCCCATCGCCTGCAACTTCAGCCGGGCGATCTCTTTGTCGATCTCTTCGGGCACAGAATAGACGGTTTTCTGGAGTTTATCGGCATTTTTGACCATGTATTCGGCAGCCAGGGCCTGGTTGGCAAAGGACATATCCATCACGCTGGCGGGGTGGCCCTCGGCAGCGGCCAGGTTAATCAGGCGACCTTCCCCTAGGATGTGGATGGTGCGGCCGTCGGGCAGGTCGTAGGCTTCCACAAAGGGGCGCACCAGGCGTTTCTCGGTTGCCATCTCCGCCAGGGCGGGGATGTTGATCTCCACGTTGAAGTGTCCGGAGTTGGCGACGATGGCGCCATCTTTCATCACCTCGAAGTGATGTTTGTCAATCACGTTGATGTCGCCGGTCAGTGTGCAGAAGATGTCGCCGATGGGCGCGGCTTCGATCATCGGCATCACGCGGAAACCGTCCATCACCGCCTCGAGCGCCTTGAGTGGGTCGATCTCGGTGACGATCACGTTGGCGCCCATACCGCGGGCGCGCATCGCCAGGCCGCGAGCGCACCAGCCGTACCCCGCGACGACGAAGTTCTTGCCGGCGATCAGGATGTTGGTGGCGCGGATGATGCCGTCGATGGTGGATTGGCCGGTGCCGTAGCGGTTGTCGAACAGGTGCTTGGTCATGGCATCATTGACGGCTACCACGGGGAATTCCAGCGCGCCGTCCATCGCCATGGCTTTGAGGCGGATCACGCCGGTGGTGGTCTCCTCGGTGCCGCCGATGACGTATTCGAGCATCTCGCGGCGGTCTTTGTGCAGGGTGCTGACCACGTCGGCGCCGTCGTCCATAGTGATGTGCGGCTTGTGATCCACAGCGACGTTGATGTGCTTGTAGTAAGTCACATTGTCTTCACCCTTGATGGCGTAGACGGGGATTTCATCGTGCATCACCAGCGAGGCGGCCACGTCGTCCTGCGTGGAGAGCGGGTTGGAGGCTACCAGCACCAGGTCAGCGCCGCCGGCTTGCAGTGTGCGCGCCAGGTTGGCGGTTTCGGTGGTGACGTGCAGGCAGGCGCTCATGCGAATGCCTTCCAGCGGGCGTTCTTTTTTGAAGCGTTCGTAAATCGAGCGCAGAACGGGCATTTCGCGTTCCGCCCACTGAATGCGTCGTCGCCCACCTTCGGCGAGTTTGGGGTCTTTGATGTCGTAATCCATAACTTTCTCCAATATGTAGTTGATTGGGTGACCAGGTAGCTGGGTGACAGGTTGCCTGGATTACCCGGTTACCTGGTTGTTTGATAACGTATCTAACGCGCCGCCGTCGTCAAAGTGTTGGCGAAAGCGGCTGATGAATTCATCCAGGGTGTAGCGGTGCTCCTGCGGCCCGGCGTGTTCCAGGCAGTAGGTGGCGGCCAAAGCACCCATTCTACCGCAGATTTCCCAGGCCAACTTGTGGGAAAACCCGGTCAGGAAGCCGCCGCGGAAGGCGTCGCCCACACCGGTGGGATCAACAACCTGTTCGGGGGGCACCACCGGTGTGTGGATTTCCGTACCGCCCACATAGATTGAAGCTCCCTCCTCGCCGCGCGTCACCACGGTGAACTGTCGCCCTTCCAGGATCTCGGCATCGCTCAGGCCGGTGTGCTTTTTGATGAGCTCGAATTCGTAATCGTTGACCATCAGGGCGGCAGCCCCCTCCACGCCGCGACGCAGCTCATCCCCGCTCATGCGCGGGATCTGTTGGCTGGGGTCGTACAGGTAGGGGATGTCCAACTCCAGGCATTCCTGGGGGTATTTCACCATGGCGTCTGGTGAATTGGGGGAGATCACCACCCAATCGGGCTTTTCTTCCAGATCGTGAAAGGAAAGTTCTGCCGCGTGCGCCATCGCCCCAGGGTAGAAGCTGGCGATTTGGGCATTGGATTGATCGGTGCTGCAGAAGAACGAAGCGGTGAACACGCCGGGGATGGTCCGGATCAGGCTGGTATCCACCCCCGCAGCTTCCAGAAAGGCGCGGTATTCGGTGAAGTCCTCCCCCACGGTTGCCATCACCCGCGGCCGCCCGCCGAGCAGGGCCATGGTGTAGGCGATGTTCGGGGCGATGCCGCCGCGCCGTTTGACCATCGAATCTACCAGAAAGGAGAGGCTGATGTGCTCAAGTTTATCGGCCAGCAGGTGATCTTTAAACAGGCCGGGGAAGGTCATCAGGTAGTCGTAGGCTACAGAGCCAGTGAGGATGATGTTCATAGTTGGTTTACTGGTGCATGAGTGTATTGGTGCATCGATCATCCCCTGCTCCCTGTTCCCGGCCTTCCGCCTTGCACCATCTCCCTCAGGCTTTGCTCGAAGGGCGGGTAGGCCACGCCGTTTTCGGTGACGATGCCGGTGATCAGGCGCGCCGGGGTGACGTCGAAGGCCGGGTTGCGGGCAGATGCGCTCTCCGGGGCGACGCGCCGCTCGAAGAGAGCGAGGCTGAGCACCTCGGCGGAGTCGCGCATCTCGATGGGGATTTCTTCGCCGGAGGCCAGGGAAAGGTCAATCGTTGAAGTGGGTACCACGGGGTAGAAAGGCACTCCATTGTCTTTCGCGGCCAGGGCCAGCATGTAGGTGCCGATTTTGTTGGCCACGTCGCCGTTGGCCGCGGTACGGTCGGAACCGACGAAGCATTTCTGCACTTCGCCGCGGCTTAAAAAATATCCCGCGGCGTTGTCGCTGATGATGTCGTAGGGGATGCCGTATTGGCTCAATTCCCAGGCCGTCAGGCGGGCGCCTTGCAGGCGGGGACGGGTTTCGTCCACCAGCACGTGGATGCGTTTGCCTTGCTGGTGCGCCATGCGGATGACGCCCAGGGCGGTGCCCCAGTCCACCGTTGCCAGCGCGCCGGTGTTGCAATGGTGGAGAATGGTGTCGCCATCTTCAATCAACGCCGCGCCGTGGGTTGCCATGCGCTGGTTAATTTCTACATCCTCATCGGCGATGCTCTGCGCCTCGGCCAGCACGGCCTTGCGCAGTTCGTCCACGCTTCCGTTGATGTCCTTGGTGGCGTGGAGCACCCGCTCCAGCGCCCAGCCCAGATTGACGGCGGTGGGCCGCGCGGCTATCAGCGTTTGGGCTGCGTTGAGCAGGTCCGCGCGCAGGGAGGCAGGGTCGCCCGCTGAGGATTGGAAAGCGGCCAGCGCCAAGCCGAAGGCCGCCGCAGCTCCGATGGCCGGCGCGCCGCGCACCACCATCTGGCGAATCGCCTGGCCGACCTGTTGGTAATCGCTAAAAACGGCTACCTCAAACCTGCCGGGGAGTAGCCGTTGGTCGATCATTTTGAGTTTGTGGGAATTGTCATCCCATTCGATCGTTCTCATGGTCATCTTTCTGAGCCGGGGGAGTCTAACATGCTCGCCGGAGGTTGTCAAAACACATTAATGGTCTCTCTCTGGCGGAAAACACGTGCACATCAGCTCTAACAGCGTGATATACCCTTTGACCTGGTAGAGCGGATTGACCACCGGCAGGCCGTTCAGGTTGCTCTCGTGCATGCGTTGGAAGGTCTCTTGCAGCGTGGCGTCCAGCATGGCATAGATCGGCTCGCTCATGATGTCGGCGGCGAGGACTTCCTGCCCGGGTTGGGCGTATTTGAGCGCCTGTTCGTAACCGGCGGGGTCTTTGATGTATGCTTCGGGGACGACGGGAGCCATGAGCACGTTGGCGAGCGCCGCGACGGTGATGATGCCCATTAACCGTCCTTCGGTGTTGACCACAGCTGCGGTGGCCACCCTGGGGTTTTCGGCAAAAGCGCGCAGCACCTGCTGGACAGGGGAGTCTACGCGTACGATGATGGGGTCAAGGTCGAGCTGGTGGACGATGTGCGAGACCTGCATGCCGCGCTGGCGCGACCAGTCCGTCAACGCTTCGCGGCCGTAGGCCTCTTTCAGGTCCTCCTGGAACCATTTGAGCAGGTTGGATTGTTCCCCATCGTCAGCGGATTTTTTGGGGGTGGGGCGTGGCTTTTCGCGCCATTTTTGCAGGCCGAGCACGTTGCCGATAGGGAACGTGAACAGAATGCCACTGCGTGGACTGTCGAAACCTTTGACCACGCGATCCGCCTCGGATATCGCCCGCGCCAGCGTTTCCGGGTCGTCAATCAGGCTGACGATGGTGCGCTGCCCTGGTTCGTCGTTTGTGAACATGGTCAGCAGCCCGCTGAGCCCGCCGCGGCGCACCTGCTTTTGGGCTTGAAAGCCTCCCATGCTGGGCAGAATGGTCGCCCCGGGGACGCCTGCGCGATCCCAGGCGCGCAGCAGGCGTGGCAGTTCTTCGGGTTCGTGCAGGATCACAATTAAAGCGGTGGTTTGTTTGTTCTCGTTCATCAACAGAACTCCACTGGTTGGATGAAGTTAGAGGAAGCGCCACATCAACCAGAGCGTAGCCAGCCCTACGGTGATGAGCAGGGCGGGGAAGCCCTTGCGCAAGAACTCATTATAACGAATAGGATACCCGGCGCTCTCGGCGATCCCGGCAGTGACCATGTTGGCGGAGGCGCCAATCAGTGAGCCGTTTCCTCCCATTGCCGCTCCCACGGAGAGACAGAAGAAAAGCACTTTGTTCTCAGCGCCCGGAATCGTGGCGCTGAGGAAGCCGATCACCGGCAGCATGGCCGCCGTAAAGGGGATGTTTGCCACCACCATCGAGAGCAAGGCGCTCAGCCAGATGATGCTCAACATCGCCAGGAGGAGGTTTTCGCCGACCATGCGGCTGATGAACAGGGCGATCTGGCTGATTAAGCCCACCTCCTGGATCGCTCCCACCACGATGAAGAGCGACATGAAAAAGACCAGCGTCGTCCAGTCTACGGCGTCGATCATCTCGTCAATGTTCGGGCGGATCCAGACCATCAGCGCCGTGGCGCCGGTGATGGCGGTCACCGCGGGGAGCAGGTGAATCCGCTCGCCAAAGATGAACATCGCCAGCATGATTGCGCCGATGATCCCCGCTTTTTTGAGGTGTTCCGGTTCCGTGATCCGGGCGCGCTCCGATAGCTTTTGCGTCAACAGCTCCGATGCGGAGTGCGCCTGAGCGAGTTCGCCCCGGTAAACGAACAGGCTGTATCCGATTAGCCCGACGAAGGCCAGCAGCACCCCGGGGGTGAGGTTTTCGAGAAAATCGTTGAACGAGATCTGTCCATATGAACCGATCAGGATGTTGGTGGGCGTGCCTACCAGCGTGCTGACGCCGATGACGTTGGAGGCCATCACCTCCGGGATCAGCAAGGCGAGGGGGTTGATCCCCACCGCCAGCGCGATCTGCACGCTGATTGGGGTCATCAGCAGCATGGTGGTGACGTTGTCCAGAAAAGCAGAGGCTACACCGGTGATCAGCATGAAAATGGGCAAAAGCATCATCATGCGCCCCCCGGAGAGTCGGTAGGCGACAAACGCCAACCATTGAAAAATTCCCGTGTTTTCGATCACGGCGATCACGATCATCATCCCCATGATGAGAAAGATCACGTTCCAGTCGATGTATGTCAGCGAACGGGCGAAATCGAAGATGTATAGCTCCTCGGAGAGCGGTTCGCCAAAATAGCTGACCAGGAAGATCAACGCTGTTCCGATCAGCGCTGAGAGGGTGTTGTGGAAGATGTCGGTGGCGATGAACACCAGCACAAGGATAAAAATACCGGTGGCGATCCAGAAGGCGGCGCTGGTGCGTCGCTGCAGCGTGATGGGGGAGAGAACCAGCGTTTCTCCACTGGCGAGGCTGGCCAGCATCGCTGGCGTGAGGCTGAACTCGGTGCTTTGAAAGTGAGGGCGTTCGATGTGCAGCGTCATCGCGGCCGGGAGGGGTTGGGGCACCAGCAGGGTATATTGTCCGTCGTTTTGCGAGAACCCTTCGCTCAGCAAGGCGTTTTCGTCGGCCTCTTTGGTGAGGCGGATGCGCGCTCCGACCACGGGCTGCCCCGCCTCATCCAAAAGTGAGCCGCTGATCCAGATGTGTGCATCGATGCTTTGCGCGGAGGCCATCATCTGCGGCCGGGTGAAAAATGCCAGCGCGCCCACGGCGATGAGCATCAATCCTGTCCAGGCAGAGAGGGTTTTCATCAGGTGTTGGGGGAGGGGCCGGGGGTGGATTCGGTGGTCGCCAGCACGATGTGCGCGCCCTCAGCTGCTGCTTTCCGGGCAAAGGCGTTTAGCCGTTCATCGGTGAAGACGTTTTCCTCGCCCTCTTCCTTGGGGCGGCCCAGCACGATATAGTCGGCGTTTACCTCGGCGCACAACCGCAGAATTTCCTCCAGTACGTTCCCTTTGCGGATGATGCCGTTGGCGGCGACCTGACGGGCTTCGGCTTCGCTGCGCGCTTTGAGCAGGATGAATTCTCCCATGGCTTCGAGTTCTTTGGAGATCAAGGCGGTGCGGCTGCTGGTGGTGTGGACGAGGAAGTCGAGGTTGATGATATAGAGAAAGTACAGGGGCAGGCCGGTGTCTTTGCCTAACTGGATGGCAGCCTGGATGGTTGGTTGGCTGGCTGGCCCGCCGCGGATGGCGCAAATGATCCCGGGCATGATGGACTTCCTTTCATGGGGCTTTCCTATGCTTCGGGGGTGGGGGA
>WFTY01000342.1 GCA_015485245.1 Anaerolineales bacterium
GGATCCACGAGGCTGGCGCGCGCGTCGTCCATCGCGCAGCGGAAGCCGACATCGATCCAGGCGGTCAGCGGGCCGCGGGCCTCGCGGTAGGTGGTGCGCAGGTATCCCACATCGGAGGTCGTCCAGGCGCCGCCGCGCACCACGCGGTAGCCGCCGCTCTCCGGCCCGGTGGGGTTGACGCGCCCCGGCGCGTAGGTGTTGGCACTATAGTAATCGAAAACCCACTCCCAGACGTTCCCGGCCATGTCGTAGACTCCGTAGGGGCTGGCCCCCTCCGGGAAACTACCCACCGGCGCGGGCCGCGAGAAATCGTCCCCCACCTCGGGGTGCTGCCAGTCGTAGATGCAGTTCTCGCAGAACCAGGCCTTGCTGTGGGCATCCGGGTCATCCCCCCAGGGGTAGATTCCGGCCTCCGCGCCGTGGGCGGCCTTCTCCCACTCGGCTTCGGTCGGCAGGCGCTTGCCCGTCCAGGCGCAGTACGCGGTGGCGTCTTCCCAGGTGACGTTGACCACCGCGCCATTGGAGATCTCCGCTGCGAAGGCATACGCAAAACCGTTGTTGTCCTGCTCCGCCGGGGGCTGGCAGGCGCCCGCTTCGACGCAGGCGGCGTATTCGGCGTGGGTGACCTCGAACACGTCGATCCAGAAGGCGTCCAGGGTGACCGTGTGCTGCGGTTTTTCATCGTCGTTGGCCGCGGTGTCGCCCGGCGCGGCGCCCATCAGGAAATCGCCCTGGGGCACAAAGGCCATCGGCCGCCAGTCGGCGCGCGAGAGCCTCACCGTGCCGGCGCCAGGGGTGGGCAGGGGCGTGGACGCGGCTTGCTGCGCCGCGCTGCTGACCGGCGCTCGGCTGAAGGCCAGGATGAACACAGTTAAAAAGAATACCAGCACATAGGGAGGAATTCTTTTATTCATGGTCGTCTCAATTTTGCCTGTCCGGCAAACCAGTGGCTTCTGCGATCATGGCGATGGCCCTGTCGCGCTGCTTGAAGCCGGTTTCGACCAGCGGGAAAAACCGCCCATCCGCGGAGACCAGGCCGACCTGGAAAATCTGAAAGGCTTCTTCATCCTTTCTCGATCGATTGAGGTAGCCGGAAACGGCCCGGCCCACGCCGCTGAACCCGCTCAGGGGGTAAGTCTCTACCCCTTTGGTCACCTGCCCGGTAGATTTTTCAACCGTCATGCCGGGGGTGCGCAGGTCACGCAAACTGCTGCGCGAGACCGCGTAGGCCAGGTATCCCAGGCCCAGCGCCCAGAGTAAACCGATGAAAGAAAACCCATCCGAGAAGGCGCCGATTAAAGAAAAGAGCGCGAAGATCGCCAGCGGGATTCCCAGCACCAACCCGACGGCGCTTCGCAGGCGGCGGGGCTTGATGGACAGGTCGCCGTTGGGCTGGCGGATCAGGGTGGCATTGTTGACTACAAGTTTGGTTTCAGACATTTTTAATTCTCCTTTTCCTGAATAACGAAGACGGCCGCGGCGCTGCCTCGAAGGCGGGGTTGAACGCTTTTTCAGTCTTTACGCTGCGCACCGAAAAGCAATAAACTGGCATGGCCGACAAGCCCCGCGGCCAGTCCGCCAGCTACTGCGGGGAAGGCGATCGCCCAGTTCATTTGGCCCAACCATTGCGGCAATCTGACATCGGACAGGGTACGCGTCAGCAGCGTGCCGAGGGTGAGCGCCGCGCCTCCCGCCAGCGCCGCCCCCAGCGCCCAGATCGCTGCAAGCCCGGCCGCGTGTTGGATGCCAAATGCCGGTTTCGCCAAGCGCAGCGCGCCCGCGCTGAAGACCCCGGCAATCAGAAATCCCAGGACGAAAAAGGCCAGGATTTTCAACGACCAGGTCAGGAAGAAACCTTCCGGCAGCCCGCCGGGATAGTTGAAGAGTTCTCCCTGAACATCGATCATCTGAAACGCGCCGCTCCCCCAACCGATGGCCCAGCCCAGCGCGCCTGAGACCACCATTCCGGTTTTTCGCATTTTGGAATCGCTGCCTCCTGATATTCATCCTTCCTCATCTGACGAGAACTTCCGATAAGCGTAAATGCCTCCTGCAATGCCGCCGATCAAGGCCGCGGGCAGCGTGCAGAGGATCACAATCAAGATTGGCAGCGAACCGCTGAACTCCCCGACGAGGGGATAGGTCAGGTTCACGATGGGCTTGTAGAGCGTGATATTGACCCCAACGAAAGCCCCGCCGCAAAGCAGGGTTCCCATAAAGCCGGCCAGCAGGCTAAAGGTTACGCGTTTTCCCTGGCTCATGGCTAACTCCCAAGCAACTTGCCCACCAGGTAAATCAGAACCGGCAGAACACAGGCTAGGAAAATCACGATGCCGCCCAGGATGACGACGATCTTCAAGGCCGGGGAACCTTTGCTCTGGATGATCTCCGCCTGCGGGAAAGCCACCTGGAAGGCCTCGAGATCGTCGGGCAGGCCCTGGATGTTCAGTTTGAGGGGCGGGCCTCCCGCGGTGGCGACCTTCTCCAGGGTCAGCGAGGGCCGCCCCTGGCGCTGGCGGGCTTTGACGAAGACGCGCCGCACCTGCTCGTTGGGGATGATCCGGGTTTTGCTCGAATCGTTCAGGTCTTCGATCACCACCCGGCGGTTGGTCACCCCAACCGTCTGCCCGGAGGTGCGGCTGACCTGCTGTTGTTCGAGGGCTGGCCGTATTTGGGGTCTGCCCGGCTGTTGAACAGGCGCGCTGCTGAAGGAGACGCTTTTGGTGGTGGTCACCGGGCCAAAGAGAATCTCCTCACCGGGTTCCAGTTGAAAAAAACGAAATCCTGTCATTTGAGCCTCCTTATCTCTCCATGTCGAAATAGAACAGGAAAAAATTATCCTTGCTCCGGGTGTTTGCCATCCCCATGGCGAAGAAATTTTCGGAAGTGGGAGTGATCCCTGCATTTTTCTTAAGCCACGAAAAAAACTGCATCTGCATGGCCTGAGGGGTGTGAATCATGGGGCCGGCGTATTGTGGATTGATGGCAAAATTTTGAGTCTTGGAGTGCATTTGCTCATTTGCAATAGCGTTGAATCTGTCATTATGCTCTTTCAACCATTCAGAGGCGTTGCGCACACCATCATACAAATCCTGCGTGGACAATTTTTCGGGAGTGAACACCATGACATACGCCACCTTGACCGCTGGGAGGGCACTATCGGCGCGCCCGGCTGCCGGTGCGGAACCAGCCGCTTTTTGCAGCGTGCTCCCCGGTTGAGAAGGCGCAGCGCCTCCCCCGGAGAAGGCGCTCGGCGCTTCCCGCCTGAGGATGTTCTCCAGAATATCGGGGTGCTTCAGCCCGCCGATATTTTTCTTCATCCCATCGCGGCGGGTGAGGGTGAAATAGTAATTGATCGGCCTGCGCCCCGCGGTGGCAGTATATCCCTTGCGGCGGGCATAGACGGGTTCGACCTCGGCCTTTGCCAGTTCCGGCCAGAAAAACACGGCCTTCCCCCGCCAGTCAGAAACCACCAGCCCATTTTCATAATATTCAACCCTTGCTTTTACGCCGCTATAGTAGTTGAAGCCATTGACCAGGGTCAGCACAAAGAAAATGCCTGCCAGGATGAGGGCGGTCTGAATTTTATTTTGTCGGAAGGAGCCAGTGGAATCGAAAATGGCGGGCGGGCTGTTATAGGCGTTGACCGCGGTGATGATCTCGGCCACGAAAATGATCAGGCAAAAGATCGTTGCGCCGAGGATCACTTTCCCCGGCAGCTTGCGCATACGGAGGGTGCGCTTATGCTCGCCGAGGCGCCAGTCGCTTTTTCCCATGGAGGGGTGATTTTCTATCGCCATTGCAGCTTCCTTTTCAGGGACTCGCCAGCGTTTTAGTTTGCGGGCTACATGGATGGTGAGAGCGTTTCTCCCTGATGGGGAGATTCCACGCCCGGGATCAACGCGCCATTGGCAATCATCCCGGCTACAAATCCGCCGACCAGCCCGAAGAACCAGGATGGGAGGGAGGCGATTACCCCGCCCAGCGTCAGGGCCAGCGCCCATTTTGCGGCGATCACGATGAGACGCGTTTCCCGGAGGGCGGGGTTGGCGCGCCGGGCAGTCCGGGCTGACAGCAGCCCGATGACGCTGCCCAGCAGCCCCATCACCAGCGGCGCTATGCAGAAATAGAAACCCAGCCAGATCAGGAATAATTGTTCAGCCGGAAGGGCGTATTGGGAGATGAAAACCAGGATAAACCCCATCGGTGCGGCGGGGATCACCCCGGAGGCAATCAGCGCGGCCGCGTGCCCGAATCGGAATCCGGGGGTGGATTTCCACAACATCAGGGCGGTGGCGAGCGTGGCGATGAGCATCCCCAGGATGAAATAGGCGGTCATCTTGCTGTAGTAACGAGTGTAAAACTCCACAGACTGCAAGAAAAAACCTTGCGCGACGGAGCGGCTGTAAGCGGTCATCAGCCCGCGGGCAAGCCCCCAGCCGATCCCCCAGCCCAGGCTGCCCAACGCCGCGGTTTTCAAACGCTGTTTTTTGCTCATATCAACCTGCCTCCACTGTGGCGCGCATCCGCACCGTGACGCGGAACGCCAGAATCAGCGAGAGCAGGTACAGCGCGCCGAAGATGGTGTTGAACCCTTTGCTCATGGTATAAACCAGGATGGTGAAGACCACGAACAGCACACCCTGGATGATGGTCCAAAAGCGCAGGCGGCCCAGGTAATCGCCATCGGTGCCGCGGCGGCGGGCCGTGCGTTCCAGCGCCACAAAGAAGAGGGCGAAACACAACATCTCGGCGGGCAGCATGAACTTGCTCCACCACTCCGGCGGGGTGACTCCCTCCCACAGGTTGACCCACACCGGCAGCGGCCAGAGGAGTTCCACCCCGTTGAACCAGGCCACCAGATCCAACAGCACGTGTGTCACCATGCCAATGCCCAGCCCCAGACCCAGGTTGCCCCATGAAGGGCGTTTGAAGACCGCTGCGAGGATATAGAAGACCACGATCAACGCGGCGATGGTGATCAGGCTGTGGGTGAAGGTGCGGTGCAGCCCTTCCGTGGACCGCCCGGTGACGGTGGCAAACGCCACGGCGAAGTTATCCGCGTCAGGCAGCATGGTGCCCAGCACAATGCCGAGCGCCAGCAAGGTTCGGTGGGGTGTCCATTTGCGGACCGCCATACCAACCATTCCATGAATTCCTGCTTGTGGCATCATATACTCCTTTCTGTCAGATTAGACTTTCTCAACCAGGATGATGAGGATCGGGATGACCCACAAAGACGTTTTTTTGACCACCGTTACCTTTTTGGAGCAGCGCCCATCTGTTCGGAGATCTGGCGGATGCGGGTAAAGCCGATGAGCAAGGGAAGAAAAGGATGGGATTCATCTCGCAGGGCTTCCAGGGCTGTGCGATAGACATGCAGTCCATTAGTTGTCATCAAATAGAATTGCATCATCCCTGCTTCAGGCACGGAGAGATCCTCAGTGGGCTGTGTTTGTTCCAACAGGGTTTGCGCCTGCTCGACCAGGTCTCTGGCGATCTGGTTGATTTCCGGGATGCTGCCCAGGCCTAATTTGCCGCCGCCGGGTGAGGGCATAAAGGTTGATTCTCCGGTCAGGAAGGCCGTCGTAGTAAGAACAAAGAACTTGTTCTTCCCGGTAACCTGTATCCCCACATCCATTAACATGCCGAACACCCGCCCAGCCTCATCAGCCGAAACCCCAGCATTTTCCGGTTTCAGGGTAAAAATTCCCGCCCGCCATTTATGATAAGCGGGTGTGGCGACGAACTGCGGTTTTTTCGCGCCAAACATTTTTTTGAGCATCGAATCCTCCTGGATAAAACGCTTTCTTTATTACAGTACTTACGCAAGTTATAGGACAGGCTAGAAAGCCTGTCTGGACAGCCTGGAAAGGCTGTCCTACATAATTAATTGAGCAAGACAAACGCCAGCGCGGCGCTACATGAGCCAATGACAGCCAGCGTCAGACAAGATATGCCC
>WFTY01000343.1 GCA_015485245.1 Anaerolineales bacterium
CCGCTGATCAGCGGGAAACCGGCGATGGCGCCTTTGAACACCGGTGTGTAATCCCGATACAGCTCGTGATCCGCCGCCGCAGGGATCACAATGCGCTCGCCGTGGCGCGCCACCCGCGCGGTCAGGCCATCGGGGCGCGGCTCGGTGAACGGATCAGGCAACGGGCCGTCGCGCCCCTCCGCAGCGCCAAACCGGAAGTAGTCACCTTCGCACAAGAAGATGTGGGCGTCATCGGCGTCATCCAGAGCGCGGGCCGCCTGAGCGATGCGTTGCAACACGTCGGGCAGCGCCGTCGCCGCGGTGATCTCCAGGCTAACCTGACGCAGAATTTCCAGCTCGTTGACGTGACGGCGGGCATCTTGCAACAGACGAATGTTTTCCAGCTTGGCCGCTACCCGATCAGTCAGCAGACGGAACGCAGCCGCCTCCTCATCGGAGGGCAGCCGGGGCCGAACATCCCCCAGCGCCAGCACCCCCCTGAAACTGCCATCCATCATCAACGGATAAAGCCACAGAGATTTCAAATCCCGCCGCCACAGAACCGCCGCCAGATCCGGCGCCTGGCTAAACACATCCGAGTAGAGCAGAGGTTCACCGCGCTCCACGAGAGGGCGCAACAGAGGCAGGTTCAGAGGATAGCGGCGGCCCAACGCCTCAGGAGCAAGGCCGCGCTGGGCGATCAGCACAGCCTCGTTCGCCTGCGGGTCGCGTTTCAACAAAGCCGTGGCAGCGCACCCTGTCAGGGCGATCACCCGCTCGACCAACGCGTCCGCTAATTGCCGGGGAGACTGCAAAAGATCAAGTTCGGCCGTCAGGTTGAGAATCGCCTCCAGGCGGGCCGCGCGACGACGCTCGGCAGCCAGCAGCCGCAGATTTTGCAAGGCCGTCGCCACCGTACCGGCAAGCGTGAGGAGAAAACGTTCATCGTGCTCGTCAAAAGCGTTTGCCCGTGTGCTTTCCACGTTGAGCACGCCCAATCTCTCATCGCCCACCTGGATGGGCACACACAACTCCGAACGAATCCCCGGAGTCGTCTCAATAAACTCTTCCACTGCGCTGACATCCCCGCTGCGAAACGATTTGCCACTGGCTAACACCATCCCGGTTACACCCTTTCCCAACGGCATTCGGTAATCCGGGTCGAGGAATTCGGGCGGAAGATTTCTGTACGAAGGATGAACGCGCAGGTTCCCGGCGGCCTCATCCACCAGCAACACACCACAATGCTCAGAATAGAAGGTCTCCGAAAGCAAATCGGTGATCTGTCGCAGGAACTCATCTTCGTCCTCGGCCTGCACACCCAGCTGCGCCGCGGCGTTGAGGGTTTTCAGCTCGCGCAGTTGACGCTCCAGGCGCTGTTCCGCTTCCTGCAAAGCAGCCATTTGCTCGTTGAGCGAGGCCACCAACCCCAAATTTTCCAGAGCGATAGCCAGGTACCCGGCCAGGATCTCCAACGGCTGTACGTCCTCCGGCTGGTAGGCATTGGGGGCATAACTTTGCGCCGAAATCACGCCGACAATTTCATCACCGCGGCGCATCGGCACGGCGATCACCGAACGAACCGCTTCGCGTGAGCCAAAGCGCTGCACCTGATAAGGATCAGCATCATAAGAGTAATCGGCCTCCAGAATCGCCTCGCCGCGGCGGAGCACCTCGCCGCTCAAACCCATATTCAACGGAAAGCGGATGTTCGCCGCCCGCCCGCCTTTATCCACCAGATAAACGCTAAAAATTTCCTCCGCCTCGCGATCCACCAGGGTGATCACAAAAGCCTCGGCCGGGATGATCTGCGCGACGACCTGATGCACGGTTTGATAGACCTGCTCCGGATCGTGCGCAAGCTGCACAATCGACTGCGCGGCCTGACTGAGTTTTTCCAAACGCTCCGCCAAGCGCCGAGTCCGTTGATAGAGGCGCGCATTGCTCAGCGTGGCGCTGACCTGATCGGCCAGCGTCTGCAACAATTTCAGGTCAAATTCCTCATAAGCACGTTGAGCGTAACTCTGAAAGATCGCTACGCCCCAAACTCTGTCGCCGTGCATCAAGGGAAGATACAGCGCGGAGGC
>WFTY01000344.1 GCA_015485245.1 Anaerolineales bacterium
GCTCGGAGATGTGTATAAGAGACAGGCGATTGGCCTGTGCCGCAGGCAGTGATTCACTTGGCGGCGATTGCCGGTTTCCCCGCCTGTCAATCGGTGGGACGGCTGGTGGCCTGGCGCTATAACGTTGAATCCACCCAACGGGTGTTCGAGCAGGCAGACGCGTTGGGGGTGGATCGCCTTGTTTATCTATCCACCTATAGCAATTATGGCCTCTCCGCGGATGGTCAACCGGTGACGGAGAAGACGCCTTTGAATCCTCAATCGCTGTATGCGGAAACTAAAGTGGCCTCAGAGCGCTTTCTGCGCGGCCAGGCGGCGGACAGTGCTTGCGCGCCGTTGATCTTCCGTCCCACTACAATCTATGGCCTCTCACCGCGGCCGCGCTTTGACCTGATCGTCAACCAGTTTGTGCTGGAAGCGTTCAGCAAGCGGCGGCTGATGATTTATCAACGGGGCTACTCGCGTTCATTTGTTCATATTGCCGATGCAGTTCATGGTATCATTTTGGGCCTTTGCGCCCCCCTGGAGAAGATCCGTGGTCAGGTGTTTAACGTCGGCGCGGAGGATGGCAATCTGACGAAAGACCAGGTTGTACAGTTGATCCTCAAGCGTTTGCCGGAGACCGATGTGCAGTATAAGGATATTACCTTTGGCGGTGATATGCGAGATATCATCGTCTCCTTCGAGAAGATTCGCCGCGAATTGGGTTTCGCGGCGCGTTACAGCGTGGATGATGGTGTGCGTGAGATATTGAAAGCTTTGCAAAACGGCCTGATCCCCAACCCCGCCGATCCGCGCTATCGTAATGCGCGCTTTATTGTCAGTTAATGAATCACTCAGAGGAATACGAAGTATGCCTAAAGCGTTAATCACTGGAATATCGGGTCAGGATGGCTCGTATCTGACGGAGCTTTTGCTCTCCAAAGGGTACGAAGTCCACGGCATCATCCGCCGGGCGAGCACGTTTAGCACCGGGCGCGTGGATCATCTTTATCGTGACCCACACAATGGAGAGAAGGCGAAGATGCGTCTGCATTATGGCGATCTTGCCAGCCCTCAGAGCTTGGAAAAAGTGATCCAAGCAGTCCAACCCGATGAAATTTACAATCTTGCGGCGCAGAGCCACGTGCGAGTGAGTTTTGACTTACCGGAATACACGGGTGATGTGACCGGCCTGGGGACGATTCGCATTCTGGAGGCTGTCCGTCGGTTGGATATGCCCGTGCGTTTTTACCAGGCCTCCACCAGTGAATTGTTTGGCAGCGCCAAGCCCCCGCAGAGTGAAACTACGCCTTTTGAGCCGCAAAGCCCCTACGCCGCGGCCAAGGCGTATGCACATTGGGTGACGAAGAACTATCGTGACGGCTATGGCCTTTTTGCTTGCTCAGGCATCCTCTTTAATCATGAATCCCCGCGTCGGGGCGAGACTTTCGTCACTCGTAAGATCACTCGCGCGGTCGCCGCAATCCTGGCCGGCCGGCAGAAGCATCTCTATTTGGGGAACCTGGACGCCCGCCGTGATTGGGGGTATGCTCCCGAATATGTTGAGGTGATGTGGCAGTTGATGCAGCAGGATGAGCCGACGGACATTGTCATCGGGACGGGTGAGGCGCACACGGTGCGCGAGTTTCTAGAAGAGGCTTTTGGCTACGTTGGCTTGGATTATCAGGACTATGTCCGTATTGACCCGCGGTATTTCCGTCCCACCGAGGTGGATTACCTTTTAGCAGATCCCGCGAAGGCCCGTGAATTGTTGGGCTGGGAGCCGAAGATCCATTTTCATGAGTTGGTGCGCATTATGGTGGATGCTGATCTAGAGTTGATGGGTCTGGAGCCCCCTGGTGAAGGCAGGCGATTGTTGGCAAAGCGTTTTGACGGCTGGCACCGTTGGGAAGATCAGGTAAGGAGTATGGGCAGATGATGGATAAAGTTTATCCTAGTCCTCGGGAGTTCTGGAGTGGGCGGCGAGTGTGCGTCACCGGCGGTGCGGGCTTTCTGGGATCGTTTGTGGTGGAATAACTGCGCGTCCGCGGGGACGACGAGATTTTCGTCCCGCGCTCGGCGGAGTACGACCTGACGCAGCCCGCGGCGATTGACCGCATGCTGGATGACGCCGGGGCGGATGTTGTCATTCACCTGGCGGCGCTTGCGGGCGGCATTGGCGCCAACCGCGCCCGCCCGGCGGAGTTTTTCTACAAAAACCTGATGATGGGCGTCCCTTTGATGCACAAAGCCTGGGAACGCGGTGTGGAGAAATTCGTCGCCATTGGCACGATCTGCGCGTACCCCAAGTTTACCCCTGTACCCTTCAAGGAAGAACATCTGTGGGATGGCTACCCCGAGGAGACCAACGCGCCCTACGGCCTGGCGAAGAAGATGTTGCTGGTTCAGGCGCAGGCTTACCGCGAGCAATACGGCTTCAACGCTATTTATCTGTTGCCGGTGAACCTCTACGGGCCGCGCGACAATTTTGACCTGGAGACCTCCCATGTCATCCCGGCGTTGATCCGTAAGATGATTGAGGCGCAGCAGCGCGGCGACGCTCAAGTGGTGTTGTGGGGGGATGGTTCCCCGACGCGCGAGTTTTTCTACGTCGGTGACGCGGCGCGCGGCATTGTGCTGGCTGCCGAGCGCTACAACGGCCCCGAACCGGTCAACCTGGGCGCGGGGATGGAGATCAGTATCAAAGACCTGGCGAACCTGATCGCTGAGCTGACTGGTTTTGAAGGCGAAATCGTTTGGGATACCAGCAAGCCTAACGGGCAGCCGCGCCGCGGACTGGACGTCAGTCGGGCGAAGGAATATTTTGGCTTTGAGGCGCAAACCGCCTTCGAGGAGGGCCTGCGCTACACGATTGCGTGGTTCCGCGAAAACCAGGAGAGGATCAGGTGACAGGGTAAACGGGCAACAAGGTAACTGGGCAATCAGTGCTCAGTTACCCAGTCACCTTACATTCACTATGACGACTTCTACTTCCTCCGAAACCATCGTTCTTCGCCCCACCCGCGGCTGGACAGCGCTCAATCTGGGCGATTTGTGGCGCTATCGTGAGTTGATCTTCTTCCTCACCTGGCGGGATGTGAAGGTGCGCTACAAGCAGACTGTTTTGGGGATGGCCTGGGCGATTATTCGCCCGCTGGTCTCGATGGTGGTCTACGCGCTGATCTTTGGGCAACTGGCGAACCTGGATTCTGAAGGCGTGCCCTACACCATTTTTACTTATGTGGCCTTGCTCCCCTGGCAACTCTTCTCCAAAGCGATGAGCGATACCGGTCGCTCGATGGTTTCCAACCGTAACATGATTACCAAGATTTATTTCCCTCGCCTGGTGATTCCCATTTCCACTGTGTTAAGCGGCCTGGTAGATTTTTTCATCGCCTTTTTGATTTTGATTGGCATGATGGTGTATTACAAAATCCAGCTCACCCCTGCCATCTGGTATTTACCGCTGTTCCTGCTGCTTACGCTGATCACCGCCCTCGGAGTGGGGTTGTGGTTCTCGGCGTTGAACGTGCTTTATCGGGATATCGGCTATATGTTGCCCTTCCTGACCGAGATGTGGAAATATCTTACCCCTGTAGCATATTCTGCTGGTTATATCACCGGAACTTGGAAGCTGATATACGCCCTCAACCCGATGGCCGGCGTGGTGCAGGGATTCCGTTGGGCGCTTTTGGGCGTTGAACTGGACCCCTCCGCGCCTACCACGATGGGGATCTCGGTCGCTGTGGCGCTGGTGGTTTTCGTCACCGGCTTGTTCTACTTCCGCCGCATGGAACGCACCTTTGCGGATATGGTTTGAACAGGAGACAGAGGACGGATGATCGCTGTTTGCAAGTTTCAGATATTCATAAAGCTACAGGTCTTTGGAAAGAGTCTTCAAAGATGACGCGTCCGTCTGCTGCCCTCCGTCCTTTGTCAGCGGATAGCCTTGCTATCCGCGTCGAAAACCTCGGCAAGCAATATCGCATCGGCGTCGCGCCGCAGAAGTACCGCACACTGCGCGAGTCGCTGGTCGGTGCGGTGACATGGCCGATCCAGCGCATCCGCCGTGGGTTAGCTCCCTCCGGGGCTGAATCAGCGGATACCATCTGGGCGTTGCGGAACGTCTCCTTTACCGTGGAGCGGGGCCAGGTGCTGGGAGTGATCGGCCGCAACGGCGCGGGGAAGAGCACGCTGCTCAAGATCCTCTCGCGCGTCACCGAGCCAACTGAGGGCGAAGTGGAAATCCGCGGCCGCGTTGGTTCGCTGCTGGAGGTCGGCACCGGCTTTCACCCGGAGCTGACCGGCCGGGAGAACATCTACCTCAATGGCGCGATCTTGGGGATGAAGCGAGCTGAGATTGACGCTAGATTTGATGAGATTGTGGA
>WFTY01000345.1 GCA_015485245.1 Anaerolineales bacterium
CGAGGTGAGCAAATCCACCAGCGAAGGCGCGGGCAACGGCGCGTTTGGCTGGCTGACCGGATTCCACTCTCCCAGCAGCGCCTGGCGCAATTCGGCAATGACCTGAGGGCGTTCCTCAGGGTGCAGGCGCAACGCCCAGAGAATGGCGCGCTCGGTGCGCGGGCTGATATCGGGGTTCAGCTCGCGCGGCGGGATGAGCGATCCTGGCTTGAGGAAACGATCACGCGCTTCCACAGGCGGTCTGTTGGTCAGCAAATGATAGAGGGTCGCCCCCAGGGAAAAGATATCGCTCCGCACGTCCGTGTGCCCGGCATCGCCCCCATACTGCTCCAATGGCGTGTAATGCGCCGTCCCACGACCCTGTACCACAGTGACGGTGACCTCATCCGACGCCATGATCTTCACCAGGCCAAAATCCACCAGTTTGACCACCCCACCCGGGGTCAACTTCAAGTTCCCGGGTTTAATATCCCGATGGACGATCGGCGGATTCTGACCGTGCAGGTATTCCAGGGCGTCCATCAACTGGGCGGCCCAACGCAGGACGTCCCGCTCCGGCAAGCATTCTCCCTTCAAGCGGGCATCGGTCATCAACACGCTTAAATCGCGCCCGGGGACGAAATCCATCACCAGGTAATCGCGCTCGCCAATGGAAAAGAAATCGGAAACTTTCGGCAGGTTGGGATGATCGAGGCGTGCCAGCACCGTGGCCTCGCGCATAAATTGCTCGCGCGTCTGCCGACGGGTTTCTTCGGAGAGTTGCGGGTCGTGAAAGACTTCCTTCAACGCGCACAGGCGGCCTTCCAGGCGCAAGTCATCCGCCAGGTAGACGCTCCCCATACCACCCTGCCCGATAATGCGGCGGATTTTATAACGTTCTTTCAGAATTTCACCTGCGCGGTGCGGAACGGGCATATTCATCTTCTCCAACCGGTTGCGACAAGCAGTTATCGTATGTTATTATACCTGCTGTGGGTTTCTCTACCAGATATGGAACAATGAACAACGAGAATCAAGACATCCCGGTACTGATCGGCCATGAGGGCGAACTGGATGGGCAGCGCTGGATGCTACGCCAGGCAGTAATCGTTGGGCGCGATGCAGGCTGCGATATCCCCATCTTCGATCGTCAGGTTTCGCGGCGCCACGCCCGTATCACGCCCTCGCCTCGCGGGGTCATCCTCGAAGACTTGGGAAGCAAAAACGGCACTCACCTCAACGGGAAACGCATCTCCGGGCCAGTGACCTTAAACGATGGCGATGTCATCCATATCGCCCTCGCCCAGAAATTCATTTTCTTAAGCTCAGACGCCACCCTGCCGATGGATTTCAACCCTTTGACCGACACCTCCGACGCGACGCGCGGGCGGCTTTACCTGGACAGCCGATCACGACGGGTTTGGGTTGGAGAAACCGAGATTCTGCCGCCGCTTTCCGCCTCACAATACCTGCTGCTGGAAGCCCTATACGCTCATCAAGGGCAAGTCGTCTCTCGCGACGCGTTGATCGCCCAGGTGTGGGGGGAAGAGAGCGCCTTGCTGGTATCCAACCAGGCGCTCGACGCGCTGATCCGCCGCCTGCGCGGGCGCATCGCGGAGATCGACCCCAATCACGACTACATCATCACTGTGCGCGGTCACGGGCTGCGGCTCGACAACCCACCCCTGTAACAACCCTGCGATCAGGGAATCCGCGCGCCAGCGGCGCAACTACGCCCGCAGCTTTTTCTCCATCGCCAGGCGCAAAGCAGTATTGTAGATATTCTGCATGCGGGTCAGCATCATCTCGTGCTGCTCTTTTTCCTCGCCGCGAGCCTGTTCCGCCGCCCCCTGAATCTGAGCGATAAAACTCATCACAATCTCCCCCAGGCTGGCAACTGTCTCCGCCTCTTCCGCTCGCAAGGCTTCTTCGAGCGCAGCCGGGTCGTCGGCCACATCCATCAGTTTTTCAATCAGATTGATTTCTGGCGGCGGCGCAGACTGCCGCTCAATCACGTCAAGCACCTGTTGTAATTTTGCCGAGCGCTCCAGATTCCCCTCATTGCGCGCTTCCTCCAGCGCCGCGGTAAGCACCTCGAGAAAGTATTCATCCACCACGCCGAGGTTGGCCTGCAACGCCGCTTCGAGGTCATCCGCGCCGAGGAGAGCGTCCAGGTTGCGCCGAGCGACTTCACGCCGCTGGCGCAGGGCATGGTCAATCATCTCGATGAAGGCCAATAGTTTCTCTCGCACGGATGTCAGCCTGTCTTTCTCCTCCCCGCTGGCGCGATCGATACGCTGGCTGAGCAACTGAAAGAACTCGTAATCCATCCCCGGTCGGGTAAGCTGAACATACGCCTGCAAGTGAGCCTCATCAGGCGAGGCGAGCACCAGGTCCAGCAGCTTCTGGCGAGTGATCTGACCGCCCAACGCCTGCAAGGACTTTTGCACCTCGTCCAGCGCTTTGGTCGCCGATTGCAG
>WFTY01000346.1 GCA_015485245.1 Anaerolineales bacterium
CTCTCCATGCTCTCTGTGACTCAGGGATCACCATCCAGGCCCTGAACTATTCACAAATTATACCAAACCAGTCCGATTTCCCCGCTCCGGCTACAGGCTCACAACTTCCAGAGGTGGAGCGCTTCATCCAGCATGGCGCGCCAGCCCTCCCTTTCAGGGCGAGGCGGTTTCCCCAACGGATCCTCCCACGGCTGAGCCAGCAGCGCGGCGACCACCCCCTGAGAGCAGGCCGCAGCAGCGTCCAGGTCGTAGCCCCCCTCCAACACCAGTACAATACGCCCTGCACCATGGGCATCCGCCCAGACGCACAGCCGCTCGATGAGCGCTTTGTATCCCTCGGCAGTGAGCAGCAGGTTCCCCAGCGGGTCGCGCCAGTGGGGGTCAAACCCATAACTGACCAGGATCATCTCCGGCGCGTAGCGATCCAACAACGGCAGGATGGCTTCGTCCATGATGGTCAGAAAAGCGACATCGCCGGAATACGCTGGCAGGGGGAAATTGGCCGTCGTCCCCTCGCCTTCCCCCATGCCGGTCTCGTTCACCTGGCCGGTGCCCGGGTAGTGAGGGAACTGGTGCGTCGAAAAGTAGAACACATCCCCGCGGGCGTAAAATACATCCTGCGTGCCGTTGCCGTGATGCTGGTCGAGGTCAACAATGGCGAGGCGCTGCGCGCCCTCGTTTTGCAGCAAATCCTCGGCGGCCAGGGCGACGTTGTTGAGCAGGCAAAAGCCCATCCCCCGCCCCGGCGTGGCGTGATGCCCCGGCGGACGAGTGAGAGCGAACCCGCGTCGCGCCTCCCCACGCCAGACCGCGCGCGCCACGGCCAGCGCGCCCCCGGCAGCATTAAGCGCCAGTCCCCAGGAAGCCGGGGTGGTGTAGGTGTCCATATCCAGGCGCTGACCGCGGGCGCAGGCGGTCTCCAGGGCGCGCAGATAAGCGGGCCGATGCACCCCTTCCATCACCGCGGGGGGCACATCCGCAGGCGACAGGCGAGGATAAGCATCCCACCAACCAGCATTCTGCAACGCCTGCACCATGACTTCCACGCGCTCGGGGCGCTCTGGATGGCCGCGCTCGTGATGGGCTTTGTGGCCTTCAGGATAGAAATAAACCAGCTCAGACACCAATCAACTCACGGGCGCGGCTTCTTAAGCACGTTCTGCATCGCCTCGCTGAATACACGCGCCAAATGATTCATGCGCTGAGGCGCGGGGCGGCTATACAAACCAATATGACTGATCTGAAGCCCCGAGCCGCACACTACTTGCAACATCCGACAGCCCGCCTCCACCGGGTCAATCACAGGCATGGACACGCGCGCCTGCAATTCATCCACGAAGCCAGTAAGCCCGGCACACCCCAGAAGCAACACTTCCGCCCCGCGAGCGCGCAAGGCGCGGCTGGCCCGTTCAAGCGCATCTAACGTCTGAGAGCGCGCCTTCTCAAAATCCAGCACGCGCATCTCCAACGACACGGAGCCCGCGTAGCGAGTCTCCAAACCATAGGTGCGAACCATGCTATCCATCAACTCAACCGCCCGGCGCATTCCAGCGAGAATACCAAACTTCGCCCCCAACAGCAACGCCAGCGACATGGACGCTTCGGCAATTCCCACCACGGGAACCCGACTACTCTCTTTGAGGGGGTATAAACCGGGATCACCAAAGCAGGCCAGGAGAATCCCGTCCACATCCGGATGGGCTTCCAGCAACGGCAACACAGCGACGCTGGCCAAATGATAATCCGTCCACGATTCCAGCGATTCAGGCCCGGCAGGTGCTGAGGCAACCACGCATTCCCAGGGCGCTTGAAAAACCTGGCGCGCGGTGGCCTCAATCTCAGCCGTCATCTCAGGGGATGTGTTCGGATTGATAACCAGAGCCTTGGGCATGGTTCACACCTCCTCCGTTGGCTGCACTAACCCATCTTCAAGATCACGCTGCCGCGCCTGGGGATCGCGTTTTTCAGGCGGCCCAAATCCGCCCCCAGAGGGGCACAGGTCCCGGATAATGGTGCCAGCTTTCACGGGCATATTGTCGATCTTGGAAGAAAGCAGTTCGCCGGCCTCATCGCCAGGGCGAAAGATCACCACTCCGCCCGTAGCGCCATCTTCTCCCCCCTTAAGTCCCCACGGCGCGTGACGAAATCCATCCCCCTCCACGGAAACAAACCCATCCACCAACATACGCGTGTCGCGCAGCGGGCCAAAGCCGCCGCGCCACCGACCATCCCCGGCTGCGCCTTCTCGCAGTTCATAACGCTCAACGCGCAGAGGATAATGCACTTCGATATCTTCAATGGGATTATTCTTCGTGTTCGCGTAGAGTACATCCACCGCGTCCAACCCATCCATGCCCTGCATGCCGCCGTAAGCGCCCTCCGTCACATCCATGTAAATCCATGATTCGCCTTGCTCGGTGATGCTGGAGAAAGTGACCGCCTTGGTAGTAGAACAGCCCGCGCAGACGCGGTCTGGAAGCACATCTTGCAAGGCGCGCACAATCAAATTCGCCAGCATCTGCCCGCCGCAGAAACGTCCAATCGTGGGAGCGGGAAAAACCGGGTTGACGATGGTTCCCTTAGGAGCGATGATGTTAATTGGGCGGAACAGCCCGGCGTTGTGAGGCAGGTTGGGGAACTCCGTCTCCGGTAACAACAAAGTCCGCAAAGTGAGCAGCACGGCCATATCGGTCGTCCCGTGGAAGGGCATATTGATCGGCCCGTGATCCAGTTGCGGCGCGCTGCCGGTCAGGTCTACGGTGATTTCGTCATCCTGGATGGTCAGGGTGACGTGAATGGGGATATCGACCTCGCCGGTATCCTCATATCCATCCAGGTAGCCCACCGCACGGTAAGTACCGTCGGGGAGGCTGCGAATCACTTCGCGCATGCGCAGTTCAGCTACCTGCACCAGGCGTTGAGTGGATTCTTTCAGTTTCTCCATGCCATAGCGCTGCACCAGTTTGGCAAACCCCCGCTGCCCCCAACGACAGGCGGCCACCTGAGCGCGGAGATCGCCAACGACCAGCCCTGGCATGCGAACGTTGCTCTCGATCAAACGCCAGGCCGCGCGCACAGGTTCTCCTCCGAGCTCAACAGGATAGGCCAGAAGGCGGAGCCCCTCGCTGAACGTGTCGTGAGCCTTGATGATACACGTCCCCGGCACAGCCGCGCCGATATCAACATGATGAGCAGCCGTGCCGACAAAACCAAACAATTCATTCCCCACAAAGAGCGGAGCGATGGCGCCGATATCCGGGCTGTGGGTGGCCCCGCTGTAGGGATCATTGTGCAGATAAACCCCGCCAGGATCCAAAGCCTCCCCGGAATCCGCCAGGGTCTCCACCACACCGCGGCAATACCCCGCCAGCGGGCCCATCTGCAAGGGGGTGGTTTCCGCTTCAGCCAGGAGTTCGTAATTGACTGACACAATCGCTGCGCCATAGTCATCCGACTCACGGATCAGCGAGGAATAAGCCGCCCGCTTGAGCCTGTGTCCGACCTCGCGCGCCAGGGTGGTCAGTGCGCCGTAGATCACCTGATCATCTAACGTCAACTCGGGAACTTGCCTGGATTTAGCGCTCATAATTTCTCAACCTCAGGTAGCCACCTTCCACCACCAGTCCCTTCCAACCAGTTGGGATATAGGTGGTTGCATCCTTCTCCAAAATGATGACCGGTCCCTCCAGTTCGGCGCCGATGGAAAGCGTCTCCCGGTTCAGCGAACGGGCTTCTACTCGCAGCGGTCGCCTCTGTCCATCTATCCAGCGATACTCCCATATCGCTATCGGCACCCCGGCCTGGGGCGTGGTTGCAGCCGATTCGGGAAAAGACCACTCCGGGGCCGGGATCTCCCACGCCACGCGCAGTTCCACCCACTCAACCGGTGAACCGGGCATAGCAAAGCCGTATTCATGTTCATGGGCAGCATGAAAACGCCGCTCCATTTCGGCCACACTTGCCGTATCCATCACATCGATCTCCACCTCAAACCCCTGGCCGAGATAGCGCATAGCGGCCGTACGCAACACCTGCGCCCCTGGCGGCGGGGAGGCCGAGAGCCGCTTTTCCGCCTGACGAAAATAGGCCGCGGATTGTTCCGGGGTTACCTCGTCCAAGGGACGCAAAACAGTAACCGCAGCCTCGCGGCGTTCAGGGGCGACGAGCAGTCCCCAAGCCGCCAGCAGCCCCGGCCGCGGCGGGATAATGACCTCCGCCAACTCCAGCGCGTCGGCGATGCCACAGGCCAGCAGAGGCCCAGCCCCACCCGCGGCCACCAACGCCAGCTCCGCCGGGTCCAGGCCGCGCGCCACAGTGCGCTCGCGAATCCCAAAGGCGATATTGGCTTCCGCCATTGCCAGCACGTCTAAAGCGGCGCGCACGACCTCCTCCCCCTGCACACCAAACGCCTGAGCAATCGCCTGTCCCGCCAGTTCAACCTGGATGGGCATGCTGCCGCCCAAAAGGATGTCAGCCGGCAACCGCCCGGCGACGGCCGCCGCATCGGTGACGGTGGGGAGCGTTCCTCCCCGCGCGTAACACGCCGGGCCGGGAATCGCTCCGGCTGATTGCGGGCCGACGTGGATCGCCCCGTACGCGTCGCGAGAAACCAGCGAGCCTCCGCCAGCGCCGATGGTGTGCAAATCCAGCATGGGGATTTGTAAAGGATAGCCGCCAATCCGGCGTTCCTCCCAGGGAGCCTCACCCAGCCGTCCATCCCGGATAACGACGATGTCCGAACTGGTCCCTCCCACGTCCAGGCCGACGCAATGCCTGAGCCCGAGATCGGAGGCCACGCGCGCCACGGCGTTGCCCGCCGCCGCGGGGCCCGAA
>WFTY01000347.1 GCA_015485245.1 Anaerolineales bacterium
GCATCCATCAAACGAACGTAACGCGGCTCGTCATCAACAACCAGAATACGTTCGGTCACGCTTCCCCTCCCTCCCGATCTGGCGCGGCATCCCACGGTAGCAACACATGAAAGGCCGCCCCTCCGCCAGCCGCAGAGTCCACATAGATTTCCCCGCCATGCATGCGCACAATTTGACGACAAATGTGCAAGCCCAGGCCGGTTCCGGGAATCGCTTCTTCGTGGCGCGGCAGGCGATAGAAACGCTTGAAGATGTTGGTGCGTTGCTCCGGGGGGATTCCCGGCCCTTCGTCGCTGACCGTGATATGAGCAAACGCATCTTCCCAGGTCAGCGAAACCGTGACCGCGCCCCCAGGGGCGTACTTGGAAGCGTTGCCCAACAAATTTTCCAATACCTGAGAAATCCGCCGCGGATCGCCCCAGACCGCCCGCGGCTCAGGCGAAATATCGGCGCGCAGCTCAAAGGGCAAGTCTTCAGCTTGATAACGGTCGATGAAATCCTGCAACAACCTGGCGAGATAGACTTGTTGGAAATCCATCGCCAGGGCGCCCGCTTGCAACCGAGAGGAGTCGAGCAAATTATCGATCATCGAGGCCAGGCGGTCAGCCTCCTCGTCAATAATGGTGAGGAATTCGCGCCGGGTATTCGAATCCCACTCTGTATCCTGCCGCAGCAGAGTGGTGGCATAGCCTTTGATAAACCCCAGCGGGGAGCGCAACTCATGAGAAATCATGGCGACAAAATGCTCCTGCAAGCGGGCGAGCTGACGCTCAGCCTCCAGGGAGGCCACGCGCTCCACCAGACGTTGACGTTCCAAAAGCCGTTCCACCAGCTCGGCAATCAACCCGGCAAAGCGCACCTGCTCCGACAGGAAGGGAGGCCCACCAAAACGAATGAACACCAGGCTGCGGCGCACTCCCTCCAGATTTTTCAGCGGCAGGCCGAGGAAATCCTGGCGTCCAAGCCGCTCACCCCATTCCGTACTCTCCTCTCCTGAGGCAACCCGACTCTCGACAACCGGTTCACCGCGCTGCAGCGCCTGTAAGGCAACCGTCTCCCCCCAATCTACCTCCGCTTCCAACGAGCGCCCGCGACCAATCGAGCGCGCGTAGGTCGGCGTCAACATCTCGCCACTATCCTCATACAAAACGACATTATCAAAAATAAAGACCGGACGCGCCAGCCGCAGAATCTCTTGCAGTGCAGCCTGGGCGTCTTCCATCTGGATAATCACCCGGCCAATTTCGTAGAGAGCCTTGTATTCCTCGGGGCGCAGCGAAGCATCCATCGGTTGCGTCGGGCCGGTCAACTGGGCGCTTCCGCTTCAGCGACCAGAGCAAATTCAAAATACGATCCCTTCCCCTCTTTTGAACGAACCACGATCTCAGACCCGTGGCTTTCAACAATACGCTTGGCGATGGTCAACCCAATGCCTGTGCCGCCGAACCGGCGCGTCGCGGAGCTGTCCAGCTGGTGAAACGGCTCAAAAATCTCATCGATCCGCTCCGGCGGGATGCCGATGCCGGTGTCGTAAACATAAAAATGCACCCGCTCATCCTGGACATAAGCGCCAAGCTGCACATGCCCGCCCGGCAAGGTGAATTTTACAGCGTTATCAATAAACTGCGAGAGTACCCAAGAGAACTTGTCGCGGTCAGCGCGCACGAGCGGCAACTTTTCCGGAATCTTCGCCTGAAAGGCAAGATTCTTCTCCTCGCAACGGTAACGCGCCTTCTCCTTGATCTCATCCAGCACCGGGCGCACGTCCACCACAACCAGTTGCACATCCATCGTACCGCGAGAGAAGGCCGAGAACTGAATCAGGTCTTCAATCAGGTTGCCCAATCGCGCTTCAGCTTTAGACATCACCTGCAAGGCTCTGGCCTGTTCGGGTGTCAACGGGCCGAGAGCCTGGTCGAGCAGCAGCTCAAGGTAGCCGCGCAGATGAGTCAGCGGGGTGCGCAACTCGTGCGAGACGTTGGCAACAAAGTTCGATTTAAGCTGCTCCAGTTCGGCAAGGCGGTTCAGCGCTTTTTCGAGCTCCACGGTGCGCTGACGCACCCGGGCTTCAAGTTCCTCGTTGGCCTGTTTAAGCGCCGATTGCAGAATATAAATCTGCTCGGTGACGGCTTTGTCCAGCTCTTCGCGGGTGATCAGATCCAGCTCAATCAACGCCTGGCCGATCAGCTTCGCCTCCCCGTCACGCTGGTGCTTCCTCTGATAGATCAGCGCCTGGTTCAACTCCTCCCGCGTGAGGATGCCGCGCTCGACCAGATAATCTCCCAGGCGAGGGACGAGAATTTCTGGCGAAATATGGTCTTCGGGCAAGTCCTCGATCGCCGAGCGTACAGCATTCTCCACTAACGCAGCTGCCATCTCCAGATTGACGCCACAACGGTCACAAATCTTCGCGTCTTCTTCCAATACATAATGACAAACCGGACAGCTCAACAACGTAACTGTCATGATCGTCGCTCGCCTTCCTTCAACAAATCGCCCAGCAAATTGAACCCTCGCTTCTCACCATAATATATCGTTACTTCTGGGATGTTGCAAGTGCCGGAGAGCACGTTCCCCAATCTGACTATTTTGCAGTACAATTGAGCACATTGTGATATGTATTTCAATAACCAGGAGGCCAACTGTGCAAACGTGTTCCCTGTGCAATGCCACATCCCCCGATAGCGCCACCCATTGCGTGAAGTGCAACGCCGACTTGGCAGTTAACTCCACCACAGCCAAAGCGCTGGAGAAGTTGCGCGCCAACCCGCGCGTGCGCGATATCCGCCTGGTGGTTTCCAGGGATGCCTGCCCGGTGTGTGCGGCAAACGAAGGGACTTACACCAAAGACGAGGTCCCGCAACTCCCCATTGAGGGCTGTTCACACCCTGAGGGTTGTCGCTGTTTCTACGAACCCATGTTGAGCGAAATCTTCCCCTAGCCCCGTTACGCTCAAAAGACATGCTTAAACCGTGATAATGCCCCAAACATCCGGCCCGTTGCGGCCGGATGTTTGGTTAATTTGAAGCAGCGCGATCGCGGTTGATTTGCGCCAAAATTGCGCCGGCATACTCAAGAGCTTGCTGGCGCGAGGCAATTTTCCCAACCGCCTGGGCCTCGCGCAGACGTTCCAGAATCTCGCCGATCACCGGGCCGGGTTCAAGGCCGAATGCAGCAATCAGATCGTTCCCGTTAAGCAACGCAGGCGGCTGAATCTGCTCGGCGCGCTGCTCCCACCAGGCCTCAAGCAGAGTGCGGGCGACATCCACGCCGCGCACCCAGCGTTCCTGTGGCAGCGTTGGGCCATAGGTCGCCAGCAAATCCGCCAGGGCGATCAGCACCACGCCCACCCCGGCGGCCCCTGTATCCCGGAAGAAGCGGTAAACCGCCCTGCGGCTGGGGCCTGCCGGTTCGTTGCTCAGCCAGGTTGGCCGCATGTGATGCGCCACCACCGCCTCCAGCCAGCGCGTCTCACCCGTGCTCAGGCGCAATTCCCGGCTGCGATTCACAACCATGCGCGCGCCGATAAGCTCGTGTTCCAGAAAACGAACCCGCCCGCCATCCTCCTCCACCTGCCGCGCCCGCGGCTTGCCCACATCATGATACAAGGCCGCCAGGAACAACAACGGACGCAACGGGCGTTCCGGGATGATGTCGGCGGCGAGCCAATCGTTGATTTGCCGACGATAGCGCCCCAGGCGCATCACCGCCAGGCCGAGGATCAAATTGGCCGAGGCATCTTCATCATGTTGCGGGCCGAGGACGTGCAAGAGGCGCTCCAACTGAACCAGAGTATTCAGCGTATGCCGCCAGACATCATAAACGTGTGGCGAGGTTTGTTCCACTCCTTTGAGCGCCAACAGCTCCGGCAGCAGATGCGGCAACGCGCCGAGGATATCCAGCGCCCAAATGGAGGTCGCCGTACGCGGCGCGGCGAGCAAGGCCAGCAATTCATCGCGCCGCCGCTCCGGGGAAACCCCCTGCAACTTAGGGGCGGCCGCGCGCATCCACCCTCGCGTTTCCGGCTGGATGTGCAGTTCGTAAGCCGCAACCAGGCGGACGGCGCGCACCACCCGCAGGGGGTCGTCCTGCATGGCGGTGGGGCTGCAAGCGCGCAGGCGCTTCGCCAGCAAATCAGCCGCCCCTCCCAGCGGGTCGAGCAACGCCTGCGGCTGACGCACGTCCACGGCCATAGCATTGACGGTGAAATCGCGGCTCTGCAAGTCGGCTTCCAGGGTGCCCCCGCGCAGGGCGGATACATCCAGGTGAGCGCGACGGCCGTCCTCGTGGGTGTAAACCAGGCGCGCCACGCCGCGCTCTTCATCTAAGGGAAAATATGCCGCCGGCAGGCGGCTGGCCAGTC
>WFTY01000348.1 GCA_015485245.1 Anaerolineales bacterium
ATACGTAGTAACGCGTGTCCGGTTTTTTGGCCCGGCGGTGCGCCTCAGCGGCCTGCAGGACGGCTTCGATCTCTGTGGGAGTAAGCACCTCGGGCAGCGGACTGCGGACGGTTTTCTGAACCACGGCCTCGGCCGGATCGGTGAGCAGCACGCCGTTGCCATGAAGCCAGCGGAAGAAAGCCTTGAGCGAAGTGATGCGACGGGCGAGCGTTTTGGGGCTGCAAGGTACGCCGCGCTCGTGTTGCATCCAGCGGAGGAAATTGTTGAGGTCGTTCGTGCTGATCGCGCCGAGGGTGTGATCGGGCGGGAGATAACTGGCGAGCAGACGCAGATCGCCAAGGAACGCCTTGACCGTGTGAGGGGAGTTCCCCTGGTCTTCGAGATAGATGCGCCAGGCATTGATGGCGGGCGTCAGGGTGGTTTGTGTAGAGATGTGCGCGGGATTGGGCGTTGTCATCGATGTTCTCCTGAAGTATATTTCGTATAGCCATACTACACAAGATAATACCAGACTAAAGAAACCCTGTAAACCCCTCAACAATCACAAGCCCGATATAATTAAGCGCGACGACCGCTCTGCTACCTGCTACTCTGCCATACATAAATCAAAACCATGAAGCTGGTTATTAACATCAACTGCTACAACGAAGCCGAAACGCTGCCCAGCGTATTACGCGAGCTGCCGCGCGCCCTGCCGGGCGTCGAAGAAATCGAAATTCAGGTTGTAGATGATGGTTCTACCGACGATACCGCCGCGGTGGCGATAGGGCAGGGGGCCCTTGTGCTGCGCCATGCCCAGAACCGCGGCCTGGGAGCGGCCTTTCGTACCGGGTTGAGCGCGGCCCTGGCGCGCGGCGCGGACATCCTGGTTAACACGGATGGGGATGGGCAGTACCCTGCGGAGCAGATCGCCGCGCTGATCGCACCCATCCTGGCGGGAAAGGCGGACCTGGTGATCGGTGACCGCAAGCCCTGGATGGTAGAGCACTTTAGCCTGTTGAAGCGCGCCCTGCAATGGCTGGGGAGTCACAGCGTGCGTCGCCTGATTGGGACGCCAGTACAGGATGTGGTCTCCGGCTTCCGCGCTTACTCAGCCGAGGCGATGCTACGCCTCAACCCGCTGATGGATTTCTCGTATGTGCTGGACACGCTGGCGCAGGCCACGCATCAGGGGCTACGCGTGGCCGCGGTGCCCATCCAGGTGCGCCCGGCGACGCGCCCTTCGCGTCTCTATCGCACCCTGGGTAGCTATCTGCTGCGCTCGGCCCGCGATGTTTTTTGGGTACACCTGCTCTACGCACCGCGCACGACAGCTCTGCAAATGGCTTTTCTTTGGGCGGCAGTTGGCGGAATGGCGGCTGGTGTTCTGGCCGGAAAAAGCGGCCGCGTCCTGGTCGCCGCGCTCATCTCGGGGGCTGGAGGAGCTGTGGCCGCGTTTACGCTGCGGGCGATTTTCCTCCGCTGCAGTCAGGATAAATTGAAACAACACAGCTACGCCCGACGACGCGCCGACTGGTTGGCCGCACGCGCCGAACACCCCCGCTTTCAAGGAGTTGAATCTTCTTCGAAAATCCCATAATAGCCGCGATCCAGCTCGTCATCTGCCAGATGGGCGTAGCGCTGCGTTACGGCAATGTTCTTGTGCCTCGCCAGAGCCTGCGCCAGTTTGAGGTTTCCCGAAGCGCGCAGCACCGTAGTGACAAAGTAGTGGCGAAAAGAGTGAGGCGTGATACTCCCTGCGGCTTGCTCGCCAAGGGCCTCCGTCACCCGCTGACGGACGATGTTGCGCCCCGTGGCGGTGGTAATAGGAAGCACTTTTTTCCCGGCGCCTTTGTCGTGGCGGGCGAAGAGGGGCAGGGAGGTCAAAGCGCGCCCTGAGGCGCCATCCAGCGCCGCCCGCGCGTTGATGTAGTCGCGCAAGGCAGAGAGGCTGCGCGAGGAAAAACGCACCACATCCTGACGGTTTCCCTTACCGATGATCAGCGCCTTGCCTTCGTTCCAGTCCAGATCGCCGCGACGCAGCCCACAGGCCTCGTGGACGCGCAATCCCGTGTCCGCCAGCGTGAGCAAAAAAGCGCGGTCGCGCAAATTCCGCAGGCGGGATTTTTCGTCTTCCTCTGGCAGATTATTAAGATGAATTGCGTATAGGATAACTCGTTCGATATCCTCACGCGGAAATTGGGGGAGCCGTTGCCCTGGTCGGCGGGCGCGCTGCCGCACCAACAGGCCTAGACGAGGCAGATTGACATCCGCCAGTTTCTCCGCCGCCAGGTAGGCAAAGAAGCCGCTGACAGCCGTCAGGTAGAGACGCTCCGTCGTTGGGGCGTTCTCGCGCAGCGCCTGGATCAACCAGACGATGCTATCCTCGGTCAGGCTGTTGACCGCGGTGTCGTCGGGAGGAAAGCCCTTTTTGGCTAAAACCTGGGTAAAAACCTCCAGCGCGTTGCCATACGTGCGCGCGGTGTTTTCGCTACGCGCCTGCTGCACGCTGTTTAGATATGCGGCCTTTGCTTGGGAAATCGTGATACCAAGTGGATTCATGAGTGGATTCATGATAGCTCGCTATTGTTTTTGATAATGATACTTATCGTAAGCATAATCCAATTCTAGCCTAAAACACCCCCCTGTCAAGGCCAGTTTGTTACACCTGTGCCGCAT
>WFTY01000349.1 GCA_015485245.1 Anaerolineales bacterium
AGGCAGACGAATATGCGAATCAGCGATAACGGCAAACTGAAACAGGCAACGATCCGGGTTGCTCGCAACCGTCATAGACCTTCTCCAATCAACGCGACGAAGGGCTTGGCAAGGCCGGCAAACGCCCAACCTTGAGCGCCAGGGGCATTTGCACCAGGCGGGCACGCTCGGGCGCGCCCCACACCGCCAACAGCGCTTCAGCCAGCGGGGCCAACGGATCCTTTCCCAGCGCGGCCACATAACGCTTGACGGCCGACCAGGTGCGCAAATACGCCATCAGCTGCTCCAAATTCCATTTAACCTGGATGGCCAGCGCGGGCACATTCGGGATTTCAGCAATTGGAAAAGGCAGAGAACGATAGGCATCCATGACCAGGCGATTCCCCTCCGCCCAAAACGGATCAAGCACCGACAATAGTTGCTCGGCCACAAGGGCATCAATCGTCGGGGTGATCTCCAGGAAACCATAACCAACCACAGCCAGCACGCCCCCCGGCCTGAGCAGACGCAGGCTCTCCGCGTAGAAGAGGTCCAGATGAAACCAGTGCACCGCCTGCGCGACCACGACCAGGTCAAAAGCATGACTGGTCAGCGGAGGCGCTTCCGCGGCACAAACTGCATACTCTATTCGGGGATGAGCGCTGGCAAAACGGATCTGTTCCGCGCTGATATCGGTCGCCGTCACACGCTCGAAATAATGTGCGCAGCCCACAGCCGCCTGCCCATTCCCGGTGGCGCAATCCCAGGCGCGCTCATGCCGTTGGGCAAGGCCGCTCAGATAAGCGAACAACGTCTCCGGATACGACGGTCTATACCGCGCATACTGGGCAGATTGAAGCGAGAACGTTTGAGCATTCTGCATAACCATTGCACCCTCACAAATCCGCCCTGCGCCCGGTATTCCTTTTCATGGCCTCAAAACCTCAACGAGAGACAACTCAGCCCGCCATCGAGCTTCCGAAATTCCGAGACATCCACTTCCCGCACCGTGTAACCGGCTGCTTCGATCAGCGCCCTGGTCTTCGGGTAGCCGCTGGGCGTCAGCACAACGCCGTTTACCCAAACAGAGTTCGCCGCGTAGCTCTCGTCTTCCGGCACTTCAAGGATGTTAAAGTGCTGAAAAGCCTCTTTCGTCAGGAATTCCCCACACGCCAGCAGATTGTCGTTCTCCAGATAAGCCACACCGGTTTTCAAATGAAGCACCTTCTCCAGGCTAACCACAGAGCCGCTCAACCCGTATTTTTCCAGGTAAGCGATCACCTGCCGCGCCCCCTCTTCATTTGTCCGCTCAGATAGCCCAATGAAGAAATGTGTCCCCACCATCATAATATCGCCGGCTTCGACCGTCCCCGGCGGCTGCACTTCTTCAATCTTCTCATAGAACCCCAGCAACACCTTCTTGATTGCCGCCGTCTCCCCGCGGCGCGAGGGCGCCCCGGGGTTGGTGATAATGGCGCAGTGTTTGGTTAGCAAAGCGACATCCTCAACAAAAGTAGAATCGGGAAAGCGCTCATCGGGCGGCAAAACCACCACATCCAGGCCGCACTCTTCCAACGCCTGGATGTAATCGCCATGTTGCAGCAGCGCTTTGGCGTAATCCGGAGGGCCGAGGTGCGCGGTGGTCAATCCATTCACCATACTCTTCCCCGGGGTCCTGACAATTGCGTGTGTAAACATAGTGCCTTCCTAAAAATCTTGTGCGAATCTACCCGCAAGGGGCGGTCAGTCCGCTACCTCACGAAAGATTAACTTGTAGGTACGTTCGCCGGTATACATCGGTTCCCATCCCTTGTCGCACAGCGCGCGGAACAGCCACCACGCCAATCGAGGGTATTCGCTCGCATCAGGAAAACCCTTGACGCTGATGACGTTCAGCAGGCCGGAGATATCTTTATGACGCTCAATCTGAAGCTGAGCAAAATGACGGTCTTTTTCCCCCGAACGGTGGAGTGCCAGGATCGTCGCTTCCAGCGTGCCGGGATCCGTGCTCTTGACGCGCACTTCCTCCTCCGACGACCAGATATGAACGTATTTACAGCGGATCATCTTCGTCATTATAGCGGCTTCCGGTGGACGCAATCCAGCCTCATCGATCAATCCCCATCAGTATACCAGAGGCGCACTTCTGGTAGAATTGGATAACCATGTCCAAATATCCGATTCCCGCCCGGCGCACACGCGCAGAAATCCAGGTCAGCAACTCGCGTTTTGTTGCCACGCTGTCCCCTGCCTTCAACGTGGAGGCAGCGCGCGCCTTCATCGCCGAAGTCAAAGCCGAATTCAGCGACGCGACCCACAACGTACCGCTCTTCATCATCGGGCACGGGGCTTCGGTGATCACCCACAGCAGCGATGACGGCGAACCATCAGGGACAGCTGGCCGGCCGGCGCTGGCCGTGTTGCGGGGCAGCGGCCTGGGAGATGTCGCCGTGGTGGTGACGCGCTATTTCGGAGGCACCAAACTGGGCACCGGGGGCCTGGTGCGCGCCTACAGCGAGGCCGTACGTGCTGTTCTGGCAGTCACCCCGCGGGCAGAGAAAGTTCCCACCCACACCGTCCAGATCACCTGCCCTTACGCCCTGTACGAGCGCCTTCGTCAGCTGATCGCGCAGCACAGCGGCTTGATCCGCGAGGAAGAATTTGCCGCCAAAGTCACCCTGCGATGCGAATTCGCCGCCGAGGGATTACCCGCCTTTCAAGCAGCGCTGGACGAGCTCAGCCACGGGAGACTGAACGCCGAGATCATCGCCAGCAACCCTGCGGCGATCATGCCCCTCGGGACGCTGCACCCCATCTCCACCTGACAAAAACAAATGACCCAACAGAACAATACTCAGAACGCCGCGCTGGACGTGCGCGGCATCCTCTCCGCCAGGCCGCTGATCGGCATGCTCCGCCTGCTGCGCGACTATCGCTGGCTCTACATCGGGGCTGCCCTGAGCCTGGGGCTGGCGGCCATCACGCGCTCAGCCACCTATGTGC
>WFTY01000350.1 GCA_015485245.1 Anaerolineales bacterium
GGGCAATAATATTTACCCGGCGCGGGCGGGAGAGATTTTGCGGGCGGTGGTGCTCAAGCGCCGCGCCGCTGTGCCGGTCTCGGCCTCGCTGGCGACCATCATCGTGGAACGCGTTTTCGACGGCGTGGTAATGCTGGCGTTTGTGTTTCTTAATCTGCCTGAGCTGGCGCGCCTGACCGCTGTTTCGGGCTTTGTGGGCAATATCCAGACCCTGGCCCTGTGGGGGGCGGGCGCGTTTTTGGGGGTGTTGGCGCTCTTTTTGCTGGCTGCCATGTTCCCGCAGGCTGCCGAAGGGGTGCTCCAGGCGCTGGTGCCGCGCCTGGTTCCCAGCCGCTTCCGCGAGCAAATCCTGGGTATCGGGTTGCGCTTTCTGGGGGGGCTGGAATCCCTGCGCTCGCCACGCGAGGCCCTGATGGTCTTTTTGACCTCGCTGGTGATCTGGCTGCTGGAGACGGGCAAATACTGGTTTGTGATGCACGCCTTTGATTTTCAGGTCAGCTTCTTCGCCCTGATGCTGATGAACGGCATCGTCAACCTGGCGACGACCATTCCCTCTGCGCCGGGGTATGTGGGCACCTTTGACGCCCCCGGCATCGCGGTACTGAAAGCTTATGATGTCCCCGCGGCGACCGCGGCCGGTTACACGCTGGTGCTGCACGCTGCCTTGTGGTTGCCCATTACTGTGCTGGGGGCGTATTACCTGGCGCGCGAAGGCATCCGCTGGGACGAAAACCTGAGATGGAGCGAAACAACATGAAACCTCGCCTTTTGTTGCTTACCCTGACCGTTCTGGCTTTCTTGGCTGCCTGCCAGCCCGCGGCGACGGCGGAGCCGACCGCGCTTTCAACCATTCAGGTGACCCCCGTGGCGGAGGCCAGCCCTCCTCGGGCGCTCATTGGTGAAGTTCTGGCGGGGGTGCAGGGCAACAACAACTATGAGTTCATCGAATTGATGAATCCCTCCCTGGATGAACCGTTCGATTTGCAGGGCATGTCGCTCTGGTATCAGTTGAAAGACGGAGAGCAGGAAGAGATGGTTTACCGCTGGGAGGATCACGCCCTGATCCCGCCGGGAGAGCGTTACCTGCTAGGGCGCGCCGACCAGGATTATGGCACGGCGCTAGATGCGCTGATTCAACAGCCGCTGGTGCCACAGCGTGGCGGGCTGCAACTGCGCGCCGCGGATGGCTCTGTGGTCGACAGCCTGACCTGGGGGAGCGGCCCGACTGCTTACGCCGAGGGCAACCCGGCCCCGATGATGCAGAACGGCGTCTCACTGCTGCGCGCCGGCGACAGCGACGACAACGCCAGCGATTTCTCCCTGGCGGAATCCCCGTCCCCGCAGAACTCTGCTGTCAGTAGTGCGTTAGAGATCACCCTCCAGTATCCGGAACAGGTCAACCCTGGGGATGAGTTTGACCTGCAAATCAGGCTCGCCAATCGCGGGGAGCAGATGCTGCAAAGTGTGACCGCTCAGGTCCCGCTTCCGCGGGCGTTTGAGGTCCTCGAAGCGGATTCCGCCCTCGAGGTCGGCGGCGAACCTCTCCTGTTCAACCAGGCCGGGCTGAACAAGGAGAATCAGGTTGTGCTGTGGCGCTTGGACTCCCTGGCCGCCGGCGAGCAACTCACTGCCAGTCTGCGTCTCAAGGCCCCCTGGGTGTATCGCGATATCCTGATCGCCAACGCGGTTGCCGCCGCGGAGGGCGCGGCACAGCCGGCGTTCAACGGCCCGGCCTGGGTGACGGTCGGCGGCGGGGCGATTCCCATTGAGACGGCGCGCACTCTGGTGGGGCAGGAGATCATCGTGGAGGGGATCGCCACCATGTACACCGGCGGTTATTACGCCGGGAGCGGCAACTCCAAGTTTTACCTGGAAGATGAGACCGGCGGCATTCAGGTGTGGGTGGACGACGGCGCCGGGGATGTGAACGTTGCCTTGGGCGACCGCGTGCGGGTGAAAGGCAAATTGCTGCTCTATCGCGGCGCGCTGGAACTGGCCCCCGCCTCTCCCGCGGAGGTTGAAATCCTGAGTCGCGGCGAGGACGCTGAACACTGGCCGCCTACCGTAGTCAGCGTGGAGCAGCTTGCCAGCCAGCCGGAGCCGCTGGCCGCCCGCCTGGTGCAGGTGGAAGGCACGATCGCCCGTGTGGAGGAGTTTTCCTACAGTTATGAGATTGATCTGGTGGACGATGAAGGCCACCTGGTCAACGTGTACGTGGATAAGCTGACCAACATCAGTGTGGAGACGATTGAGAGCGGCGAGCGTTACCGTATCACCGGCGTGCTGGAAGCGCGCGATGATAAGA
>WFTY01000351.1 GCA_015485245.1 Anaerolineales bacterium
GTTCTGCTCCGGATCGAGCACTTCGAGCAGCGCCGCAGCCGGGTCGCCGCGGTAACTGGCGCTCAGTTTATCAATCTCATCCAGCATGAACAGCGGGTTGACCACCCCGGCTCGCTTCATGGTTTGAAGGATGCGCCCCGGCAGCGCGCCGATGTAGGTTCGCCGGTGGCCGCGGATTTCGGCCTCATCGCGCACGCCGCCCAGCGAGAGGCGCACGAACTCGCGCCCCAGCGCACGGGCGATGGAACGTCCCAGCGAGGTCTTCCCTGTGCCGGGAGGGCCGACAAAGCACAAAATCGGCTGGCGCGATTTTGCCGGCCGCAGGCTGCGCACGGCGATGTATTCCAGAATGCGATCTTTGGCCTTGGTGAGGCCATAGTGATACTCGTCCAGCACGCGGGCGGCGTGATCGAGATCCAGGTTGTCCTCGGTGGCCTTTTCCCAGGGGAGATCAAGGATCCAGTCAATATACGTGCGCAGGATGCTGACCTCCGGCGAGACCGGGGGGACGTGGCTCAGGCGGTTGAGTTCTTTGAGGGCGCGTTCGCGGGCCTGCACCGGGAGGGGGGTCTTCTCCAGGCGGGCGCGCAGATCGGCGATGTCGGCGCTGTGAGGATCGCCCTCCCCCAGTTCGGTTTGAATCACGCGCATCTGCTCGCGCAGGTAGAACTCGCGCTGGGAGCGATCAACCTCGTTACGGGTGCGGTTTTGGATCTCGCTCTCCAGTTCGAGGACATCCAGCTCGTGCGCCAGCATCTCGCCCACATCGTTCAAGCGCTCCAGCGGGTCGGCCATCGCCAGCAGTTTGAGGCGTTCAGGCATTGCCGGGGAAAGCGCCGTGGCGATCATATCCGCCAGCCAGCCGGGATCGTCGATGTTCAGGGCGAACAGGTAGGCTTCCTCCGGCAGGCTGCGGTTGAGCTGCACACAGCGCTCGAACATATCCAGCACCGAGCGCATGGTCGCCTCGGTGCGCTGATCCATGCGCGCTTCCTCAAGAATGGGGCGGACGCGCGCCCGCAGGTAGGGCTTCAACTGAGTGAACTCCACCACTTCCACGCGGCGACGCCCCTGCACCAACGCGGTGCTGGCCTCCTCGGGCATGCTGATCAGCCGTCCAACGGCGACCTCCATCCCGATGGGGAAAAAATCCTCCGGGCCAGGGTCTTCGATCTCGGGGTTGCGCTGCACCAGGGCGATCAGGGTGCGGTTGTTCTCCTGCGCTTCGGCAATCGCCCAATACGTCTCCTGACGGCCGATGAACAGCGGCGAGAGCATTTGTGGGTAAACCACCACCCCGCGCCAGGGCATCACCGGCGCTTCAAAGGTGCCGTCTTCATCCAGAATGCGGTCTTGCACGTCGTAAAGCTCTTCTGTGCGCTGATGAAGCGCGTCCATCATCTCATCGGCATCTTCGTAGAGATCCCAATCATCCATAGCCATACATCACTCCGTAATGCGTTCCTGTTCCAACCAGGCGATGCGGGCGCTGGCGGCGACGAAGACGCTCCCTGTCACCAGGACGAGCGCGTCCGCGGGCGCATCCGCGAGGGCGGCAAAGAGTGCCGCGCTCACGGGCGCAAGCGCGTCGGCCGCGAAACCCGCACGGCGCGCCTGCGCGGCCAGCTCTTCAGCGACCATCGCCCGCGGGTGCGCGGCGCGGGTGCAATACACCCGCTCCAGGCGCGGCGGAAACGCCGCCAGCATGCCAGCGACATCCTTATCCTCCGAGACGCCCAACACCAGCCAGATAGGTTGATGCGGGAAAAAGGCATCCAGCGTCTCCTGCAAGCGCCGCACCGCGCCGGGCGTGTGGGCGGCATCCACCACCAGCGGCGGCTGACGACGCAGCACTTCAAAGCGCGCCGGCCAGGCGGTATGCGCGAATCCCCAGCGGACGGCCTGCGGAGAAAGGCGCAACCCGGCATGGCGGTCGACCAGATCCAGAGCGGCGTAAGCCAGGGCGGCGTTCTCCACCTGATGCGCACCGAGCAACGGGATGGTTAGCGTTTGCGAGGCGGCGACGGAATCCCGAGGCCACACCTGAAAGCTCTGACCATCCAGAGAGGCCGTCAAGGGGCGAAACTCATAGTCCACGCCCAGGCGGTAGAGCGGCGCGCCGCGCTCGGCGGCGAGGACTTTTAACACCTCAAGAGCAGAATCCGGCTGCGGGGCCACCACCAGCGGCACCCCCGGCTTGATGATGCCCCCCTTCTCAGCGGCGATCTGCGGCAAGGTATCCCCTAAAATGGCGGTGTGCTCCAGCAGCAACGTGGTGATCACCGTCACCGCGGGCGCGATCACATTGGTGGCGTCCAATCGTCCACCCAGGCCGACCTCGATCACGGCCACATCCACCCCCCGGCGGGCGAAATACCAGAACGCCAGCGCAGTGGTGATCTCGAAAGTGGTCAGCCGCGGGATGGCGGCGACGTGCGGCCGGATGGCCTCCACCAGCTCCACCAGGGCTTCGCGGGGGATCGCTTCGCCATTCACCTGAATGCGTTCTTCGTAATCCTTCAGGTGCGGCGAGGTGTACAACCCGACGGCGTACCCCCCCGCCTGCAACGCGGCAGCGCAAAAGGCGCTCACCGAACCCTTGCCTTTGCTCCCGGCGATGTGCAATGAAGGATAAGCCGCCTGTGGGTCTCCCAGGCGCGCCAGCAACGCCCGCATGCGCCCCAGGTCAAAATTCTCCGGCGCCAGGTTTTGCTGATGCGTGCGGCTGAAATCAACAAAGCTATAAATATAATCCAGGGCTTGCTGATAACGACTTTGCAGGGGGAGGCTCATAGCAGGCAGATTGTACTCTTGCCAGGGGATGCCGACAAGAAGCATTTTGCTCCTTAACAGCCAGGCCGGGGGCATGATACAATCTAGCCGATCTGCGAAACAGCCTGTTCGCCGTTCTTGCGGTGATCACCCAACGAGGAGAGGCTTATGCTTGAAATTCGTCATCTGACCAAAGTGTATGACGACGGCACCGTGGCGCTGAGAGACGTCAGCTTCACCGTGGAAGACGGGGACTTCCTGGTCGTCATCGGGTTGAGCGGCTCCGGCAAGTCTACCTTGCTGCGTTGCATCAACCGCCTGATTGACCCCACCGAAGGTGAAATTCTCTGGGACGGGGTCGATATCACCAAACTCAAGGGGGAAGACCTGCGCAAAATCCGCCGCCGGATTGGCATGATTTTCCAACACTTCAACTTAGTCAGTCGCTCCACGGTGATGACCAACGTGCTCGCCGGGCGTCTGGGCTACACCTCGCAGTGGAGCAGCCTGCTGGGGCGTTTTTCTGGCGCCGATAAAGAAAAAGCGCTGCAGGCGATGAAACGCCTGGGGATTGAAGACCAGGCGCACAAACTGGCGCGCGAGCTGAGCGGGGGGCAACAGCAACGCGTCGGCGTGGCGCGCGCCCTGATGCAAGAACCGCAAATGATCCTGGCCGACGAGCCAGTCGCCAGCCTCGACCCGGTGCTGGCGCACTCGATCATGCAATACCTTGAAATGCTCAACCAGGAAGACAACATGACCGTGATTTGCAGCCTGCACTACCTCGACCTGGTGCAACGCTACGCCAGCCGCGTGATCGGGCTGCGCGACGGCCGTCTGGTTTACCAGGGCAGCCGTGAAGACATCCGCGCCATGACGGACGAGGAATTCAAGAGCATCTACGGCGAGGAAGCAGAACGCGTAGGCAGCGGGCTGCAAGGCGAACTGAAATCCGCGCGCGGAGGTGCGGCATGACAAAACTCACCCATCAAGCCGAAGGCATCCGCCCCCCCAGCCTGGTTCCACCCGCCGCCGCGGCGCTGCTCTCGCTACTCATCCCCGGTCTGGGGCAGATGCTGGCGCGTTCGGTGCGCCGCGGGTTGATCATCCTGTTCTCCTACATCAGCATCATCGGGCTGTTGCTGTGGCGCTTTACCCTGGCCGCCCCGCGCGATACCGGCTGGGTCAACATCATCAAAAAGGGCCTCAAGCTGGACAACTCCCTGGTGATTGCCAGCATCCTCACCGCCATCCTGCTGCTCTGGGTCGCACTGGACGCCTACACGCTGGCTCGCGATCGCGAGCGCACACCGATAGGCGTTTTCTTCATGATCATCGTGGTCTTCTTCGCCCTGGGCTGGCAGATCGGGCAGATCAGCCTGGTCAAGCTGGTCACCCAGGCCGACGAGGCCGGCCCACCGCTGGCGCGCGTGATCTGGCCCTGGGAAAAAGCCATCGTGCGCGAGGAAGAACTCATCCAGGCGTTTGCGGATATCCAGGTGCCCTGCGTGGGCGAAGCGCCGCCCCCCAACCAGATCAGCGGAAGCGATCCGGTGCTGATCGCCACCCCGACCTGCGGTGAACTCAGCACCCAGGAAGGCAAGGTGGGCACCACCCTGCACCTGGAGGGCTACAACTTCGTCCCGGAAAACGAGGTAGCTATTAAATGGAAAGACCCCTTAGGCAACGTGTTCCGTCAGCGCCAGAGCGGCGAGTACGTCACGGTGACCACCGATGCCAAGGGGCATTTCGCCATCGACATCATCATGCCCTACCGCCTGCTGCCCCCCACCGCCACCGAACCTTTTTACATCTGGAAAGTATTCGGCGAGCAGGTGGCCTCGGTCGGCCCGGCGCAGCTCAGCCCCGATTTCAAGCTGGTGGTCGAGAAGATGATCGAAACGATCTTCATCGGCATGATGGCGACCTTCTTCGGCGTGATCCTCGCCGTGCCGGTGAGCTTCTTCGCCGCCCGCAACCTGATGTCCACCTCGCCGATCACCCTGGTGATCTATTACCTCACCCGCGGGGTGCTCAACAT
>WFTY01000352.1 GCA_015485245.1 Anaerolineales bacterium
GCCCGAGTGGCCAGGGATGCAGCCGGAAGCAGACGAAATCGAAGCAGATGAAGCCGAACCCGACTGGGTCGCTCGCCTGGGCGGTGATCTGGCGGTGGAATCTTTCGACCTGGAGGATATACACCCGCCAGATGAGGAATTCCTCCCAGAAGACGATTTGTTCGATCTGGAGGAACTCAACGGCCTGTTCGACGATTCCGACGAAGAGCCGGAAACACCCGACGAGGGCGGAGAAGACCTGACGCCCACCGAATTGCCTGAGTGGCTGGAAGCCATGCGTCCAGTGGAGAGCGCCGAGGGCGAAGATCAGCTTGAGGACGCCGAGCCTCCGGTGCAATCTGGCCCGCTGGCCGGGCTACGCCGGGTGCTCAAAGCGGAACCGGAGATCGCCCGCCTGAAAAAAGCTACGCCTCTTCCATCTCGACTGCAAGCCAGCGAAACGCAACGCCAGCACGCCCGCTTTTTGCTGGAGCTGATCGAAACCGAGGGGCAGGCCAAACCACTCAAGCAATCCATTCCGCTGAGTTCGCAAAACCTGTTCCGCTGGGTGGTGACCATTTTGCTGCTGCTCGCGGTGGGCGCGGCAGTGTTCAGCGAAAGCGCGTTGATTCCCTCCCTGCCACCTGCGAGCGTGCCCGCCGAAGTCCTGCGCGCCAGCAAGTTGATTGAGGCGCTGGCGCCGCGCTCGCAAGTGCTGGTTGCCTTTGATTACGAACCCGGCACCTCGGGCGAGATGCAGGCCGCGGCCGCGGCGTTGATGGATCACATCATGCTCAAAGGCGCATATCTCACCCTGATTTCCACCTCGCCAACCGGGCCAGCGCTGGCACATAACTTCATCACCCGTTTAGAAAGCGATCATCAATACGAAACCGGCGTGCATTTCGTCAACCTGGGCTACATCCCCGGCGGGGCGGCCGGGCTGCTGAGTTTTACGCAGACCCCGCGCCAGATCACGCCACTGAGCTACGATGGGCTTGACGCCTGGTCGTTGCCCCCCTTGCAAGGCATCGCCACGCTGAACGATTTTGACATGCTCATCCTGCTCAATGACAACGCCGAAACCGCGCGCACCTGGATTGAACAGGTGCAACTCGCCATCCCCGAAACGCCGTTGATCCTGGTCGCCAGCGCGCAGGCTGAACCGGCTTTGCGCCTGTATGCCAGCGGCACCTCGCCACAGGTGGACGGCTTCATCGGCGGCGTGTTCGGCGGCGCAGCTTATGAACAAGTCACCGGCAAAGAGAACCTGGCTCGCCGTTACTGGGACGCCCTGAACATCGGGTTGATCGTTGCCGTGGCGACGATCTTCTTCGGTGGACTGGTCAACGCCGCCGCCATTTTCCTCAACAAAAAGGAATCCGGCCAAGCATCATGAATCCGGCACCCCTCTCCCTGGCAGATTTAACGGGCATGCTGATCGGCTTCACGCTGACGGTGTTCGTCCTCAGCTATGTCATCGGCGATAATGTGCTCTTCCGCCTGGCGACATACATCTTCGTCGGCGTGGCTGCGGGGTATGTCACCGTCGTCACCGTCTACAACGTGCTCTGGCCGCAGTTGTTGCTCCCCTTCCTGGAAGGCGACAAGGGCGGCATGACCCTGGCCGCCCTTTACCTGCTCCCCAGCGCCCTGCTGCTGACCAAGCTCTCCACGCGCCTGAACCGCCTGGGCAACCCGGCAATGGCGATTCTGGTTGGCATCGGCGCGGCGGCAGCCATCGGCGGGGCGATTTTCGGCACCATTTTCCCCCAAACCGGCGCGGCGGCAGCCTCTTTCGAAGGATACAATCTGCTGAACGGCCTGATCCTGCTGATCGGCACCCTGAGCACGCTGCTCTTCTTTCAGTTCGGTCAACGCCTCACCACACAACCCGCCAGCCTGCGCGCCCAGATGCGGCGAGTGATACGCTGGACTGGGAAACTGTTCATCGCCGTCACCTTCGGCGCCGTCTTCGCCGGGGTTTACATCACCGCGCTAACCGCGCTGATCGAACGCTTTGCCTACTTATGGCAGTTTATCAAAAATATCCTGCTCCCCACCTCGGGGTAAACGCCCTTTTCGCCTGATAGTTGGATTACCCAACCACAACCGTGCAAACACCAACATGACCTCTTCAATCGTCGCCACCGACTCCGTCCTGACCATCGACGTCGGCACAGCGCACACCCGTGCTGCGCTGTTCGATGTAGTCGGTGGGCAGTATCGCTTCATCGCCGCGGGCACGGCCTCAACAACCATTGCGCCGCCGTTCAGCGATGTGCGCGAGGGAGCAACGCGAGCCATCCAGCAATTACAGGCCATCACCGGTCGCACGTTGATCGCCAGCGACGGCAGCCTGCTCACCCCCAGCCTACCCGATGGCTCTGGGGTAGATTCCATCGCCACAACGCTTTCCGCCGGCCCCGACCTGCGCGTGGTGGCTGTCGGCCTGCTGCAAGATGTCTCCCTGCAAAGCGCGCTCAACCTGGCGGCGACGAGCTACGCTTCCATCGTCGAAACCATCCACCTGAACGACCGGCGGCGGCAAGCCGAGCGCATTGACGCCATCCTGCGCGCCCGCCCCAACCTGATTATCATCGCAGGGGGCGTGGAAGAGGGCGCCTCGCATTCGATCTTCACCCTGCTGGAAGCCGTCGGCCTGGCCAGTTACCTGATACCCAAAACTCACCGCCCGCTGGTGATCTACGCCGGGAACAGCGCCGTTCGCCAGCAGGTCAAAGACGCCCTGGGAGCGATCGTCGATCTATTCATCACCCCCAACATCCGGCCATCGCTGAACAGCGAACAGCTCTCCGTCGCCCAGCCAGACCTGGCGAAAGTCTTCAAAACGCTGCGCGCATCTCAAATGTTCGGCGTCTCCGACCTGGAGCACTGGAGCGAGGGACGACTGTTGCCCACAGCCACAGCGTTTGGCCGCATGGTGCGCTTCCTCGGCCGCTTGTACGATCCTCAAAAAGCCGTGCTTGGGCTGGACATTGGCGCGACGGCCACCACCATCGCTGCGGGGCTACAGGGCGAATTGATCCTGCGCGTCTTCCCCCAGCTGGGAACAGGTGAGAAGGTCAACAGGCTGCTTGACCATGTCGCCGCGGAGAGGATAGTCCGCTGGATTCCGGACGAAACTTCTCTCGCGCGTGTGCTTGATTTTCTAGCCAACAAGGCAGCTTATCCACACAGCCTGCCCGCCAGCGAGGAGGAATTGATCCTCGAACAGGCGGTGGCGCGCGAAATCATCGCCGCCGCCACGCGGGAGGCCTTCGCGGAGCCGCCGTTTGATCTGCCGCGCGCCCACAGCGAGGTACTGCCCTGGACAGAGCCGATCCTGCTCTCCGGCAGCGTGCTCAGCCACGCGCCAACGCCCGGACAGGCGCTGATGATCGCGCTCGATGGCGCCCAACCCACAGGGATCTCCACCATCGTGCTCGACCAAAATAATTTGCTGGCCTCCCTCGGCGCGGCCGCGGAAATCAATTCGCTGCTGGCCGTTCAGGTGCTTGAATCCCACGCTTTCATCAACCTGGGGACGGTGATCGCCCCCGTAGGCATAGCGCGGCGCGGCTCCCCGGTGCTGCGCATTCGCGTTACCTACGAGAACGGGCGTGAGACCAAATCGGAGGTTAAATTTGGCTCGCTGGCAGCCATCCCCCTGCCCTCCGGGCAATCCGCCCAACTGCACGTCCAACCGCTGCAACGCTTTGACGTCGGCCTGGGCGGTCCCGGGCGCGGCGGGCGCATCCGCGTGGCAGGCGGCGCTCTGGGGATCGTGATCGATGCACGCGGCCGCCCCCTTCAACTGGCAAAAGACCCGGCGCAGCGCAGCCAACAACTGCAACGCTGGCGCGCCGCGCTGGATAAATAACTGGCATTAATCTTGCATCACCTTGAGGCGTTATGATTGCACCCATTCTCCGCATCTCCCCCCTGACCACCATCCGTCGCCATCGGGAATTGCCCATTCCCGGCGAGGTCGTCGTCCGCCAGGGGCAGCAAGTGGAGGCGCACGACGTCATTGCCGAGGCGCAGCTCGCCCCGCGTCACATCATGCTCAACATCGCCCGCAGCTTGAACGTCTCCCCGGACAAAGCCGATCAACTGGTGCAACGCGCCGCGGGGGAGGTCGTCGCCCAGGGAGACTTGATCGCCGGGCCAGTGGGGTTGATGCAGCGTGTCGTGCGTGCTCCCAAGAGCGGACGCATCGTCGTCGCCGGCGACGGGCTGGTGCTGATGGAACTGGATACGCCCCCCTTTGAGCTGCGCGCCGGAATCCCCGGCACGATCACCAACCTGATCCCCGATCGCGGCGCGGTGATTGAAACCACCGGCGCGCTTGTCCAGGGCGTATGGGGCAACGGCCGCGCCGAATTCGGCCTGCTGCACACTCAACTGGAAAAACCCAACAGCCACATCAGCAGCGACCAGCTCGACATCAGCCTGCGCGGCACGATTCTGCTGGCAGGGTATTGCGCCGATCCCGGTGTGTTACAACGCGCGGTTGAAATTCCCCTGCGCGGCCTGATCTTCAGCAGCATGGATGCGGCGCTGATCCCGCAGGCGCGGCAACTCCCCTTGCCCGTCCTGGTGCTTGAGGGATTTGGCTTCCACCCGCTCAACACAATAAGCTATAATGTACTTGCCAAAGCGGGAGGTCGCCAGGTGGCGCTCGACGCCGCGCCGCTCGACCATTATCAAGGTATCCGCCCCGAAGTGGTCATCCCGGTCAACACCGATATGCCACCTGGGGAAAATATCGCCGAGGGCATTGACTTTGCCCCAGGCCAACAGGTGCGCGTGGTGAGGAACCCACACCTGGGAGCCACCGGAGAGATCAGCACGGTGTTTGCCGAACCCATGCGCTTTCCAAGCGGTCTGGTTGCGCCGGGCGCTGAAGTCATCCTCAAAAACGATCAACGGTTAACCGTTCCGCTGGCAAATCTGGAACGCGTGTTATAAGCGCCCAATGAAACCCCGTCACCCTGGCGGGCAATCTGAGGAGAAGAAACTATGACCATGATGGACGATTTTGATTTTGACGATGTCGGAATGGACGGCGCACTGCCTCCAGAAGAAGGCGGCAACCGCACATTTTTGCTCGTGGCCGGAATTCTGGGTGCGATCCTGATCCTCTCGTTGATTCTGATGGCGGTTTACGCCATGGTGGTGCTACCCAACCGCCGCGCCGCCCAGAGCACGCAAGTCGCCCAGATCAACGCCCAAAACACACAGATTGCCCTGGCCAGCGAACTGACTGCCGAAGCCCAGGCCTGGACAGCCACGCCCACCGTGACCAACACCCCGCTCCCGGCCACAGCTACACCCAGCCCAACGGCCGTGCTGGCCCCCACCAACACGCCCGCCGCGGGGCTGGCGCAAAGTCAGCGCGACGCCCAACTGACGGCCACCATGAGCGCCTTGTTCACCCAACAGGCCGCCAACCTGCTTACCGTCACGCCCATCGCCACGCGATTGCCTGAAACCGGCTTCGCTGACGACGTTGGCCTGCCGGGGCTACTTTCCCTGGCCGGCGCGCTGATCGTAATCATCTTCCTCGCCCGGCGCCTGCGCACGGCGAGCTGAAACCAACCACCGGAAACCAAAAAGGGCGGCAGGCCACATTCGCGGCTTGCGCGCCCTTTTCTCTCTTCCCCCGCCAGCGCATCACACCACACTGGCGGCGATTTTCCCTCCAAATTCCAGCAAAGCGTCGACCATCTCCGGGCTGCGCCCTTCGGCATACACGCGCAACACCGGCTCCGTCCCCGAAGGGCGGATCAACAGCCAGGAATCGTCCGCCAGCACGTACTTAATCCCATCCGTGGTGAGGATCTCGCTCACCGCCTGCCCACCGATGTGCTGCGGCGCATCGTCCAGCAGACGCTGCGCCATCTTCGCCTTGGCAACCGGATGGCTTAAGCGCATATCGCGGCGCTCGTAGTACGCCGGACCGGCTTCTTTCAACAGGTCGCTCACCAGATCAGCCAGGGAAGTGCCCGCCGCGGCAACCATCTCAACCAGCAGCAACCCTATGAGAATACCATCTCCTTCGGGTATGTGCCCCTTGAAGGAGATACCGCCGGATTCCTCGCCGCCGATGAGCACATCCTCTTTGAGCATGTAATCGGCAATGTGGTTGAACCCCACGGGTGTTTCATACACGGGAAGGCCATAACGCTCCGCCAGACGGTCAATCATACGTGTGGTAGAGACGGTACGCACCACCGGCCCGCGCCAGTCGCGCTCTTCCACCAGATACCGCAGTGCCAGGGCCATAATGCGATGCGGGTTCACAAAGCGACCGCGCCCATCCATCGCCCCAATGCGATCAGCGTCGCCGTCGGTCGCCAACCCTAATTCGCCCAGCCCCGTGCCAATCGCTCCCGCCAGCGCGCCCAGGTTGCGGGCAATCGGCTCCGGGTGGGTACCGCCGAAGCCGGGGTTCATCTCGCCGCGGATCTCATGAACCTCGCACCCCGTCCCTTTGAGGATGCCGCGGATGACCTCGCGCCCGGAGCCGTGCATCGAATCCACCACCACCCGCGGGGGACGCTCCGCAATGCGGTCGAAGTTAATTAAGGTGCGCAGGTGGTCGTAATACGCCGGGATGGGGTTAAATCGCTCGATCAACCCGGCGCGGCGGGCCTGTTCCCACTCCATCATGTTGGGGCCGCGGCCGCGCTCTTCATTATCATTAAGATAAATCTCCACCCGACGAGATTGCTCTGGCAGCGCTGAACCGCCATAAGCCGCCTTGAGCTTGACGCCGTTGTAGCGCGGCGCGTTGTGCGAAGCGGTGATCACCACCCCAGCTACCGCGCCCAGATGACGCACAGCATACGAAATCGCCGGCGTGGGCGCATCGGCCTGCGAAATGTAGACGGTATAACCGTTAGCCGCCAGCACACGCGCCACCTCGGCGGCGTAGCGGTCGGAGAGAAAGCGCGTGTCGAACCCCACCACCACTTTGCGCGGGTCCACGCTGCGCTCCGAGGGGGAGGCCACGTGCCAGTCGCCAGAGCCGATGGCGTCGGCGATGGCTTGCGTCACCAGACGCAGGTTGTGAAACGTAAACGTATCCGAAATGACAGCCCGCCAGCCGTCGGTCCCAAAATGTATCGGCATGAGTCTTGCTCCTTCGTCAGTGAAAGTACGCAGATTTTATCATTGAGTGCGTCAAAACGTGCGCCCAAACAGCACACGCCCCCCAGCCGTGTGCTAAAATGAACTCATGCTACCAGAACCAGAAATTGCATCCCGCGTCCGCCTGCTCAAACAAGTGCTCATCTTCAACGAGTTCGACGAAAACGGACTCGCGGAGGTCGCCCAGCGACTAAAAGAGCAGCGCTTCGCCGCGGGGGCGACGGTTTTTCGCCAGGGCGACGAAGCCGACCGGCTATTCATCGTCGCTACGGGCAAACTGGATGTCTTCCGCCTCACCCCGGAGGGGGAGGAGGGCTTTCTGGCACGCTTCGAGCGCGGCGACACCTTCGGCGAGGAAGGGCTTTACGCCAACAAACCACGTTCAGCAACCGTGCGGGCGATCACCGCTGTTGAACTACTCTACCTGGACGCCGCCGATTTCCGCTGGTTGCGAAAAGCCTATCCCCAGGTGAACCCCTACCTGCTGGCCTTCCGGCAAACTTACGAGGCCGCCCGTCAGATGAACATCCGCTGGCTGGGCGACGGCGAGACCATCAGCCTGATCAGCCGCCGCCATCCCATCCGCATGATCGGCGAAATCCTCACCATGCTGCTTATCATGGCCGCGCTCACCACCCTGCTGGTGGGCGGCGCTTTTTTCCTGGTGGGGAACGAAAAGCTGGTTCCCATAGCCCTGGTTATCGGCGGCATCAGTTCGCTAATCAGCCTGGGGGTCAGCGGCTGGATTTACGCCGAGTGGCGCAACGATTACCTTTTTGTCACCAACGTGCGCGTCGTCTGGCGAGAGCGCATTCTGCTGCGCAGCGCCAGCCAGCAGGAAGTACCTCTGCGGACGATTCAATCCCTGGACGTGCGCACCGACAACGTGCTGCAACGGCTGGTCAAGACCGGGGCGCTGGTGATCCGCACCTTTAACAGCGAGATGTACCTGACCGAGGTGCGTCAGCCCCAACGCATGAAAAACATGATTAACGGCTTTTTGCGCCGCACCCAACGGCTGGCCGCCCGCCAGGAGCGCGAAGCGATCCGACAGGTCATTCGCGACCGCCTCAACCTGCCAAAAATCGAAGCTCCGCCTGAGATCCCCGAACGCGTGCCGCCCGTCATCGAGGAACGCCCCCACCCGCTGGCGCTTTTCAAGACCCGCGTCGTGGAAGGGAACGGCGTGATTACCTACCGCAAGCATTGGTCCGTCTTCCTGAGTAGCGCCTGGCTGCACCTGCTCTGGCTCATGCTCGCTGTTATCAGCCTGCCGTGGACGCTCCCCATCCTGATCGCCAGCCGCAACATCTTCATCTTCTTGCTTGCCAGTATCATCACCCTCTTCCCCCTCGCCTCGCTGGCCTACAAATACGCCGACTGGCGCAACGACATCTACCGCCTGACCAAAGATCGTATCATCGACCGGGAAAAACGCCCACTGGGGGCAGAATCCTTCCGCTCGGCCCCCCTGAAAAACATCCAAAGCGTGCAACACGAAATCCCCAGCACCATCGGATTGCTACTCAACGTCGGTTCGGTGCGGATTAACGTGGGAGATGACACGCTGGTCTTTCACGGCGTCTACGACCCCGCGCTGGTACATCAGGACATCTCCCGCCGTATGGAAGCGCTCATCGCCCAGCAGGAAAGGGAACGCATCGCCCAGGAACACGATCGCATGGCGACCTGGCTGGAAATTTACCACGACCAGGTAAAAGACCTGCACCCCACCAGCGGCGATCACGAACCCGATTTTTCCTGATTCCAGAGCAGCCCCAACAACGCCATTTCCCCCAAAATCGAGTAGAATTAGACGCAACCACTCAAGAGAGGTTTTCAAACACCCGGTATGACTGTACGCACTATTGTGACCGTGCCGCACCCAGTATTGCGAAGGCAAGCGAAAAAGGTCACCGACTTTAACGCCGAACTACAAACGCTGATCGACGATATGATCGAGACGATGCGCGCCGCGCCGGGGGTGGGACTGGCCGCGCCGCAAGTCAACGTTCCCCTGCGCCTGTTCGTCGCCGAATTTGGCGACGAAGACGACCCCGAAGCCCCCACACAGGTCTATGTGGTGATTAACCCGCGCATCGTCGCGGCCTCCCGCGAAACGGAAATCGGGGTGGAAGGCTGTCTCTCAATCCCAGAACTGGTCGGCGAGGTCGTCCGTCCACGCGCCGTCACCGTGAAGGGGCTTGATCGCCATGGGCAGCCGCTCACCCTGAAGGCGAAGGGCTGGCTGGCGCGCATCTTCCAGCACGAGATCGATCACCTCCAGGGTGTGCTCTTCACCGATCACGCCTTGCGAGTGTGGGATGCCGAGGCGGAAACAGAGCCACAAGCCACAGCCGACTAAATCGCGCCGGCCTTCCCCAAAATCCATGTACCTCACCCATCTCTCGCTGACGAATTTCCGCAGCTTCGCGCGCCTGGATAGCGACGTATCGCCCGGCGTCAACCTGATTGTGGGGAATAACGCCCAGGGAAAAACCACTTTGCTGGAGGCGATTTACTATCTTTCCACGTTGACCTCCTTTCAGGCCAGCCAGCAGCGCGAGTTAATTAACTTCCTGGCGGCACGCCAACCGCTGGCGGTCGCCCGCATCGAAGCCGAATACCAACGCGGAGAGCGGACGCACCACCTGGAAGTACGCGTCATCCAAGAGCCAAACGGCAATGGGGGCGTCCGCGTTCGGCGAGAGGTGCTTCTCGACCGCCTGAAGCGCAAAAGCAGCGAGGTGATTGGCCATCTCAACGCCGTGCTCTTCCTGCCGCGCATGTTCAGCATCGTCGCCGGCGCGCCCGCCGAACGACGCCAATATCTCAACCTGACCATCACCCAGGTTGACCCACGCTACACCGCCGCCCTGAGCGCTTACAACAAAGCGCTCAGTCAGCGCAACGCTCTGCTCAAACAAATCAATGAGCGCGGCGGCGACCCCGGTCAACTGGATTATTGGGATGAGTTGATCGCGCAAAACGGCGCAACGCTGATCGCCGCGCGCATTCAGACCTTGATGGAACTGGAAGACCTCGCGGCCATCGCTCATAGCGAACTTACGCACGGCGCAGAACGCCTGCGCCTGATTTACCGCCCGGCTTACGACCCCCTCACCGATCCGGCCAACCAGCTCAGCCTGCCCCTCGATGCACCGATAGACCGCCGCGGCTACAGCGAGGGAGAGATCGCCGCCGGCCTAAAAGATGCGTTGCAGGCAGCGCGGCGCGAGGAAATTGCCCGCGGGATGACCACCCTCGGCCCTCACCGCGACGATCTACATTTCTTAAGCAACGGCATCGACCTGGGAACATACGGTTCGCGCGGCCAGATACGCACCGCCTTGCTGGCGTTGAAAATCGCCGAAATCTCCTGGTTGAAGAAACACACCCATTTCTGGCCGGTGGTTTTGCTGGATGAGGTGCTCGCCGAACTGGATAACCAGCGCCGTGCTGACCTGCTACGGCGACTCGCAAACATCCGCCAGGCGTTGTTGACGACGACCGACCTGTCGCTCTTCTCCCCCAGGCTCATCGATTCAGGCACAATCTGGAAAATCGCTGACGGGCGACTGGAACGCTGAAAGCGCTCAGGCGAGCGGCCGCTTGGCAGGAACGCCCACGCGACGGGGATACTGCTGGGGAGTAGCGGCCACTTTGTCCACCACAACCAGGTAACGTTGTTCCACTACCCCCGGCAGGGTGACCGGGATCAGGCGCTGCAAGCGCCCGCCGAGCAGGTTCATCCCCTGTTGAGCAACGTGGGCTTCCGCCGGGGCGCTTTCTCCTTTCATCGCCAACGCCTTGCCACCCAGGCGCACCAGCGGCAGCAGATATTCCATCAGAATGGGCATCCGCGCGACGGCGCGGGCTAGCGCCCAATCATATTGCTCGCGATGTTCCGCCAGCCTCCCCACGGTTTCCGCCCGCTCGCAAAGCACTTCAACATCCTCCAAACCCAGTTGCTCCACCATATGCTGGCAAAAGCGCGCCTTCTTGCTCACAGACTCCACCAGCGTCAATCGCATTTTGGGAAAAAGAATCTTCAACGGCAGGCCGGGAAACCCCGCGCCGGTGCCCACGTCGATCACCCGCGCCATCGGCGTGTTCTGCATAGCCAGATAGGCGCTGAACGAATCCAGAAAGTGCTTTACCTGCACCAGTGGGGGATTATCCACCGCAGTGAGGTTAAAACGCCGATTCCAGAGCGCCAGTTCTCTGGCATAGATATCCAGGGCTGCCTGCTGCCGGGATGTCAGAGTCAAGCCGGTCAATTTCTTAAGTTCACGCGCCAGTTTTTCCATCGCAGTGATTATACCTGAGAGGGAAAGAAGTAAAACCAGGAGCGCCACCGTATTGGTGGCGCTCCTGCGCAGCTCAATTACTTGCTAGCTTGACGCGCTTGCTTGCGCCGTCGCCGCCAGCGAACAACCCCTCTGCCCAGATAAAACAGCGGCAGGCCGATCAACGTCCCCACCGGCAAAATATAGATCACCAACCAGATCACAAAGCTGCCCAGTCCCTGCAAAGTGTTGACCAACGCTTCCACCGCGTCCTTGGCAACGCCTACGGGCTGCCAGCCGCCGATCTGCAACGGTTTGTTCGCCTCATCGGCGGTGATATCCACGCTGATCGCCGAGAACGCCGCCGATTGCTCATAATACTGCATTTGCCCTTTGATCACTTCAATCTGCTCCCGCACGCTGACCAGTTGGTTATAAACCTGCAACACATCCTCGGTCTTGCGGGCATCTTCCATGATCTGCACCAGCTGGGCTTCGGCGGCTTCCAGGTTGCGCAGGCGCGACTGTAAATCGGTGTACTGGCTGGTGACATCCTCCCCAGTGATGTTCTCCGAGCGCACCTCGCCCGCCCCGGCTTTGATCTGCCTCAGGGCCTCATCCAACCGTTCCACAGGCACGCGTACAGTAATAGAAGCCTGATCCACCGTGGTGCCGTTCTGCAGCGTGGTCTGCCACAATTGTGAAGAAACCACAAATCCGCCCATCTCCTCCGCCAGAGAAACGATCTCTTCGAGGGTGCGGGCGGGATCCGCCACCACGATGGACAGCGAGGCGTTCTTAATCACCATCCGCTCCACCGTCGGCGCCGAACCGCTGCTGAATTCCACCTCAACCGGAGCACTGGCATAATCGGCAGCTGGTGCCTCCAGCGCCAGCCTCTCGCTCTCCACGTATCCGCCGCCATACGCTTCTTCAACATAGGGCGCCGACTGTGCGCTGGCGCAGGCCGCCAGCAGCAAGACAAAGATCACCAACAGGGGAAAAAACCATCGCTTCATCTCTCACATCTCCTTGTTCTGGGACAATGTTTTTCGAGCCAACACCCCCAAGACGTTATTCCCCTGAAAAAAGTTCCCCACAAAATCCATTTGCCAACGCGCCCGGCGTCATCTTTACCAGCCCTCGGTCAGGCGCACGATATGCCGCTCAGGGAGTCCCGCCGCCTGCATGCGTTCCTGCACTGCAGGGATATCATAATCCACGCGGCGGAACTCGATCATCTGTTGATCGGTATCCAGCAAGGCATATGCAGCGCGGGGATCGCGGTCGCGCGGCTGCCCCACCGAGCCAGGATTGATAATCATGCGCGGCGCTAGCTCATAGCTGGTATTGGGCTCCGGGACGACCAGCTCAATTCGCTTTTTCCCATCAGGCAGAAAAAACAGACTGGGGAGATGCGAGTGCCCCACAAAACAATAAGCCGTATCTAAAACCTGGAAGTTCTCCCAAGCGGTGCGCGCGTCCAGGATATATTCCCACACGGGCTGACGTGGGCTGCCGTGCGCCAGGGTAATCTCCTCGCTGGCGATCGTCATGGCTGGCAGGCTTTCCAGGTAGGCCAGATTTTCCGCAGTGGTGTTCTTCTGCGTCCAGTAAACGGCCTGCCGGGCTGTAACGTTAAACGCCGCCAGGTTGAGATGCCCCAAGGC
>WFTY01000353.1 GCA_015485245.1 Anaerolineales bacterium
GTTGGTGGGCGTTGGCGTGACCGTAGGCGTATCGGTGGGAACAGGGGTGTCGGTGGGAAGGGGGGTGTAAGTGGCGGTGGGCATGGGCGTGTGTGTTTCATCACGCCGGGCCAATGCCATGGCCACTGGCTCCATCGCGTTTTCATCCGCCACGGCGAGCATAGGCGCGCCATTTTCGGTGACAGGGACTTCGGAGCTGTTCAGCGCGGTCACCACTGTGGCGGGAATCGCCACCCCCAGCAACCAGATGATCAGCAAGATCAATAGCGCCAGACGCCATTTGGCCCCACGGGAGAGGCCGCCAAACCAGATGGCCAGGGTGTCAAACATGCCCGGTTGTGCGGGCGTTTGTAGCGGTTGAGGCGCTGGAGTCGGCGCTATCGGCGCAGGGGCCGGCGCCGCGGTAGTCATACGCGCTGTGGGAGCCGTGGCCGGAGTGGGAACGGGTGCCACAGCGGGAGCCACGCCAGTGGCCTTCTGCTGGGCCAGCTTGTGGAGCTTCCGGCTAAGCTCGCGACTCATGTTTAACCCCACAATGGGGTATTTGAGGATGAGCGCTTCCAGCTCCTCACGGGTCAGTTCCCAGAATTCGCCGTCGGTCTTGGCGAATGCGGTTTCCAGGTGGGGCTCGCCTGAGAGGATTGCGGCTTCGCCAAAGAAGTCGCCGTCCCGCAGGGTCAGCACCCCTTCGGGGCCGCGCAGTTCGACGACACCCCGTTCGATAATGTGGATGCGTTGGGCGGGCGCACCTGCTTTGTAGATGATATCCCCGCCGCGATAGCGGGCGGGCAGCAGGCGTTCCGCGACATCTTCCAGCTGTTCCACGCTGAGGCCATTGAAGAGACCAATCAACCGCAAGTGTTTTTCGACAAACGCGTGACCGGCTGTCCCCAGACGATCCTGAAGTACATTGCTCAGCGCTTTGCCAATGACCGGATAGGCGTTGACCAGTTGTTCGAAGTCTGTGCGATAGAGGGCCCAGAGGATGGTGTTCTCAGCTGCTCGGGCACCCGTGGTGCGGGGCTTGCCCGTCAATAACGCCATCTCTCCGAAAAAGCCTCCCGCACCGATTCGGGCCAACACCTGACCCTTGCGGCTGACATTTCCGACAATCTCGACCCGCCCTTTGTCGACAAGGTAAAGGGCGTCGCCAACATCGCCTTCCTTATAAATGACATCTCCCTTTGCAATTGAGCGCACCACCAGCCGTTTGGTGACTGCTCGTAGGGTGTCGCCATCGAGTTCGGCGAAGAGAGGCAATGCCCTTAACCGTTCGACAGCCAGGTCTTCATCGCTGACAGGCAGTGGCGTGCGCAGTCCGGCTCCAAGGTGGACGACGAATTCGGGTTTCTCGGCCGCGATGGCGTCGAAGGCGCCGCGGTCAAGCTTCCAGGTCGTCACGGCATCTTGGGCGATGGCAGATGTTTCGTAGGGTATGTTCGCCAGGGTGGCGGTTAACCCGAAGACATCGCCCGGCTGGATGGTTTGCTCCTGTTCCTCGGAGCGGAGCAGGACCTTCCCATTTTCCAGTATGAAGAAGCCGTCGTTGGCTTCTCCCTCCCGGAAGATGACGTCGCCCGCTTCAAAGTCTTGTAGCTGGAGATGGGCTGCGAGCTCTTGGAGCTCCTCATCGGTCAAGCCTTGCAGCGCGTCGGCCGAGCGCAACCTGTTGTGGATGAGATACGTTTCCACCTGGATGATGCGCGAACCGAAATTGCGCGACAGCTTCAGACCGATGGAGGGATGCTCCTGGATGATCTGCTCCAGATCGGCTCCGGTCAGCGTCCAGACGTCGGTGTCGTTGGTGGCTTCAGCGGAAACAGCGCGTCGGCGTCCGAGAAAGACGCCTGATTCGCCGAAGGTGGCGCCTGCCCCCAGGGTGGCCAGAGAGACTGGCCCAACGCTGAGGCGCACGCCGCCATGCTCGATCAAATAGAAGGCGGTGCTGGCATCATCTTCGGCGTAAATCAATTCATGCGCGGCGAAATGCTGCAAGCGCATATGCCTGATGATGACGGCCCGCTCTTCTTCGGTCAAGCCGGCGAAGAGGGTGGCGCGTTTCACGAAATCAGATATCACGTGGCGTTACAACCTCCTTATTTTGGCCGAAAAAGTTGGTTGAATCACTTTTTGGGCCAGGATACCCCGAATCAACCTTCGGGGAGGTGACGGGGTAAGCTTACCCCAGGATAACGGAAAGTTCCAAATGAAAGAACCTTCATAAAAACAAGGGCGCTGTCGCGCCCAAAGGAGATATCAGAACAAGCATCAATAGGTCCGCTGGAAGGTGACATCCCACGAATAATGGCCATGACAGGCGTTGGCGTTGCGCAAGGCCTGACAGCTGGCGGCATCGGAACAATAACCGGCTGCAATAAAGGCGTCATCGGAGATGCGGGCCGGATCGGTCACCAATCCTTCTGCGGTCTCACTCACCACAGCGCGACCATCCACATCCCGCACTACTCGCAGGCCATCGCCATCGCCCAGGATCCATTCCGCTATGCCTGGCCCCTTGGAGCCAGTCACCTGCTCGACCTTGCTGTAAACGCCAAGCACGGTAACGCCGTTCAAGGGCTGGCCGTTGGCGTCGAGGACGATGACGCGCAATTGGCGTTTTTCGCCACAATGCAGGGATGGTCCATCAAACCAACCGCCATTTTCTTCAGGGCCCCACAGGCGCACGCCCTTGACCACAAAGTCGACTGCAGGCTTGGGGGCTGCTGTGGGCGTGGGAGGGGCAGCTGGCGTGGGA
>WFTY01000354.1 GCA_015485245.1 Anaerolineales bacterium
CCTTCTGCACCGAGCGCAGGTTGCCGATGCCATAGTCAATGAGGAGGAGCATGGGATGAGTCCTTTCTGATCTGAGGGGGGGACAGCGGACGACGGACGACAGACCGCCGTCCGTTGTCCGTCGTCTGTCGTCTTCACAACACGCCCTTGGTGCTAGGCACATCGCCGCGGCGCGGGTCGAGGGTAGTAGCCGCGTCCAGGGCGCGGCCCAGCGCCTTGAAAATCGCCTCGGCCTGATGGTGATCGTCCGCGCCGTAGAGCACGCGGGCGTGCAGGTTGGCGCGCGCCATGACGGCGAAAGATTGCAAAAAGTGAGGGAACAGCGCGGTAGCGATGCCCCCTACTCGCGGGGTGCGCCACTCCGCCTGCACCACGGCGTAAGGGCGTCCCGAAAGGTCAATCGCCACGAAAGCCAGCGTCTCATCCATCGGCACCCAGGCCGAGCCCATGCGGACGATGCCTTTACGGTCGCCGAGGGCGCGGTCGAAGGCCGACCCCAGCGCCAGGGCGCAGTCTTCCACCGTGTGGTGTTCGTCCACATGCAGGTCGCCTTCCGCGCGCAACGTGAGGTCGAAGAGGCCGTGCACGGCGACGTGGTGCAGCATGTGATCGAGAAAGCCGATGCCGGTCTTAATATCGGCTTCCCCGCGGCCATCCAGGCTGAGGCTCACATGGATTGCCGTCTCGTTGGTTTTACGATGCACTTCAGCAGTACGCATAAATCCTCCTGGGATAATCTACGAAGGGAATGCAGGCATCTTATTTTCAGATCGCCCGCAAGGCCTTCAGCAAGACGTCAGTGTGCTCCGGCCTGCCCACGCTGATGCGGATGTGATCGCGCAGGCCAGGTTTGTTGAAATAGCGAATCAGAATCCCCTGCTGCGCCAGTCGCGCTTTGACCTGCGCAGCATCACGGCCCCTCACGCGGCACAGAACGAAGTTAGCCTGCGAGGGATACGGTTCCAGCCAGGGGATCGCCTGCAAAGCGGCGAACAGGCGGGAGCGCTCGGCGACGATGCGCTCGCCCGTGGCGGTCAACGCCTCGGCGTGGCGCAAAGCAGCCAGCGCCGCGGCCCCCGCCGCCGTGGAGACATTGTAAGGCTGCTTGATTTTCCACAAATGCGGCATCAGCGCCGCGGGGAAGACGCCATAGCCCACGCGCAGCCCCGCCAGCCCGGCCCACTTGCTGAAGGTGCGCAGCACAATCAGGTTCTCGCGCTGCATCGCCAATCGAATACGGCTGCTGCCCGGCGGCGCAAACTCAATGTAGGCTTCATCCAGCACTACATAGAGCGGCAACGCCAGCAGACGCTCCAGCACATCGCCGGGGAGCAGATTGCCGTCGGGGTTGTTGGGCGAGGCCAGAAAGAGCAGCCTGGGGCGTTCACGACGCGCCACTTCTTCGATGGTCTCCAGGTCAAGCGAAAAATCCGCCCGCCGCGGCACGTCCACCACCACGCCGCCGTTGACGGCGGTATCAAAGGCGTACATGCCGAAAGTCGGGGGGCAGTTAAGCACGCGGTCGCCGGGGCGCAGGAACAGGCGCAGAATCAGATCAATCAACTCGTCCGCGCCCGCGCCCGCCAGGATGTTCTCCAGCGGCACGCCGTGGAAGTCGGCCAGAGCGCGGCGCAGATGCCGGCTCTCCGGGTCGGGGTAGATGTGGGCGTAAGGGAGATCGGCGAGGGCGGCGCGCACCGCGGGCGGTGCACCGTAGGGATTCTCGTTGGCGTCCAGCTTGACCAGCGCATCCGGCGGGATGCCCAACTGCTCAGAGAGCACGTCAAAGGGCAGGATAGGCGTGTAAGCATCCATGCGCGCCACATCGGGGCGGATGGAGGGCAGCGAGGTCATTCTGCGGCCTCCAGGCGGAATTCGGCAGCAGCGGCGTGAGCGGTCAGCGTCTCGGCGCGGGCAATCTCAACGGCCACCGCGCTCAGGGAGCGGGCGAGAGCGGCATCCAACGCCACAATGCTGTTGACTTTGACGAAATCGAGCACGTTGAGCGGCGAAGCAAAACGCGCCGAGCCGCCAGTGGGCATCACGTGGCTCGGCCCGGCGACGTAATCACCCAACACTTCAAAGGAGTGATCCCCCAGGAAAAAGCCGCCGGCGTTGTTGATGCGCGTCATCAGGGCGCGCGGCTGCTCCACCGCGAGGCAGAGGTGCTCGGCGGCGTAATCATCGGCCAGTTGCGCCGCCGTCTCCAGATCGGGGACGAGAACAACGCCGCCGTTGTTCTCCAGCGAGGCAGCGATGATCTCGCTGCGGGAAAGCGTCTCCAGCTGCGCGGCGACGGCAGCCTGCACCGCCTCGGCCAGGGCGCGGTCGGTGGTGAGCAGGATAGCGGAGGCCAGCGGGTCGTGCTCGGCCTGGGCCAGCAGATCAGCAGCCACCCATTCGGGGTTGGCGCTGCCGTCGGCGATCACCATCGTC
>WFTY01000355.1 GCA_015485245.1 Anaerolineales bacterium
CCGGCTGGAACGCATCCTCCATCAACAGCCCGATCGCAAGGCATTGATACTGTTATCAAGCTGGCCGCCAGAGCTCGCCCTCGCGGCTTTGCAGGCTGGCGCAACAGGTTTGCTGACCACCAATCTGACCCCCGGCGAGGTAGCTGTCGCCATGCGCCAGGCTGTGCGCGGAGAGGTGGTCCTTTCTCCTGAAATTCAGCACATGGTCGTGAAGACGCTGGTAAGCGCCACGCCGTCCATGCCACCAGCGCCATTTGAAACCCTCTCCAAACGCGAAAGAGAAGTTTTAGCGCTGCTTGTTGAGGGGTTGAGCAACAAGCAGATCGCCCAGCGCCTGTATCTCAGCGTGCGGACGGTTGAGAATCACTTGCGACGCATCTACCAGAAACTGGGGGTCAGTTCCCGCACTGAAGCAGCGGTTCTCGCCGTCCAGCAAGGCCAGATCGGATAGTTTTTCACGAATAGGGGGAATCACCTAATCCCAAACAGGCGATTCGGCGCTGTTGCCTCTCCTCCTTTGCTGCTAAACTGAATCCAGCTGAAGTTACAGGAGCGCGCAAACAAGCACACCATGACCCCCTTCCCCGCCACCCGCCTGGCTATTCTGAACACGCTGGGATCGCTGCACGCCGATCCATTGCATTACGACTTGCAAACCCTGCGCTCCCTGGTGATCCAGCTGGCTCCAGACCTGCTTTGCGCCGACATCACCCGGGAGGCCTGGGAACGCGGCGACCTGTCCCAGGCTCCGCTGGAAGTCCGCGCCGCCCTGATTCCGGCGATCAGCCTCACCGACACAGTATTGATCCCCATTGCCCCCTCCTGCCAACAGTTTGATGATTTCCGCGCCCCCTCGGGATTTCGCGACTGGCTAGCCCGCAGGTTCGACGCCCTCCTGCGCTGGGGGCAACGCAAAGCAGACCGCCCGGAGGCCATCCACGGCATAGCCTTTGAGACCTTTTGCCACACGGTCTGTGTTTTGGAGGAAATAACCTGGACAAAAGCCGATCGGCAGGCATATGCGCTGCGGGCGCGGACACTGGTGGACAACATCCTTGCGGCCATCCGCCGTGACCCCGGCGGACGCGTCCTCGTCGTGGTGCAATGCCAGTGGCATCACACCATCGAACCATTACTGCAAACCCAGGCTGAAGGCTGGTTGAAAATTGTCCATTACCAGGATTTGTGAATCAAAGAAGTTTGCGAAAAGGTGGACGAACTCATGACGGATCCAATCATCCACGCCCAAGGGCTTATGAAAACCTACGGCCGCGGCGCGAAAGCCGTTGAAGCCGTGCGCGGGATCGATTTTTCGGTGCACCAGGGGCAGATCTTCGGCCTGGTCGGCCCGGACGGCGCCGGAAAAACCACCACCATCCAGATGCTGACCGGCATCCTGACCCCCAGCGCGGGGACAGCAACGGTCGCGGGCGTGGACGTCGTCCGCAACGCCGATGCGCTCGGTGGCCTGATCGGTTATATGTCGGAGGGGTTCACGCTGTACGGCGATCTGACCGTGGAGGAAAATCTGGATTTTTTCGCCGAACTCTACCGCGTGCCCCCCGCTGCAGCCGCCGAACGCAAAACCCAACTGCTGCGCTTTGCCCGCATGGAACACGCCCGTCAACGCCGCGCCGAGCACCTCTCTGGAGGAATGAAGAAAAAGCTGGCTTTGGCCTGCACCTTGATCTATCGTCCCAAAGTGCTCTTCCTCGATGAGCCCACCACGGGTGTAGACCCGGTCTCGCGCCAGGATTTCTGGAAGATTCTGTACGAATTCCTGGCTGAGGGGATCACCATTTTCGTCAGCACGCCCTATATGGACGAGGCAGAACGTTGTCACCGCGTGGCGCTGCTGCGCCGCGGGGAGATCATCGCCAACGACACCCCCGCAGCGCTCAAAGCTGCGCTTCAGGGCGTAGCCATCGAGCTGACCGCCAGCCCCCAGGATCAGGCCGCAGCAATCCTGCGCCAGATTCCGGGCGTCACGCAGGTGCAAATCTTCGGCGAGCGGCTACATCTGCTGTTGCGAGATGGACAGCAACAGATTGAAACCCTCTCCGCAAAACTGAACCAGGCGGGCGTGCATATCACCGATCTACGCACCACCACGCCCAGCCTGGAAGACGTGTTCATCGCCCGCATTGAAGAGATGCGCACCCCGGAATCCCGGCGAGGGGCCTCCCGGAGCTACGTTGCAACGAGTCCTGCCGCCCTTGCCGTCAACGTCCCCTCATCCGCGGAAAACGATCACATTGCGGTGCGCGCGGAAGGCCTCACCCGTCGGTTTGGGGATTTCACGGCAGTCAATCAGGTGAGCTTCACCGTCGAGAAGGGCGAAATCTTCGGTTTTTTGGGGCCCAATGGGTCTGGAAAGACCACCACCATCCGCATGTTGACCGGCCTGTTGCCCCCCTCGGACGGCAAAGCGACGGTGCTCGGTTATCAGATCCCCGCCCAACGGATGCAGATGAAATCGCACATCGGGTATATGTCGCAGAAGTTTTCACTCTACAATGACCTGACCGTGGATGAAAACATCCGCTTTTACGGCGACATCTACGAATTATCTCCAGCGAAGCTGGCCGAGCGGCGCCAGTGGGTGCTGGAGATGGCTGGCCTGAACGGGAAAGAAAACTTGCTGGCCCGCGACCTCTCCGGCGGCTGGAAGCAACGCCTGGCGCTGGGCTGCGCTATCCTGCACGAGCCTGAAATCCTCTTCCTGGATGAACCCACCTCGGGAGTGGACCCCGTTTCTCGCCGGGAGTTCTGGGATTTGATCTTCCACCTCTCCCGTCAGGGGGTGACGATATTCATCACCACACACTACATGGACGAGGCGGAGCACTGCCATCAACTGGGGTTGCTTTATCGTGGACGTCTGATTGCGCGCGGCAGCCCGAGCTGGTTACGCACCAACATGAAATTGGGCACGCTGATTGAAATCCCCGTGCGCGATTCGCTGGCCGCGCTGGCAGCCATCGATGACCTGGATGCCGTGATCCAGAGCAGCATTATTGGGAACAAGCTGCACGCCCTGGTGTGGGAACAGGAAAATGGTATCCAGGCGCTGAAGCAGGCGCTAGCACCCCGCGATTTGATCGCCGGGCCAATATCACCGGTTCCGATTGCCCTGGAAGACCTGTTCAGTCTGTTTATTGAGATGGACGAGGCCGGAAGGAGAGCAAAAGCAGCCCAATGAACGACATCCTCACAATCCTCAAAAAAGAAATCCGGCAGATCGGGCGCGACCCGTATACCCTGGGCATTGCCATCGTCCTGCCGTTGATTATGCTTTTCTTATTTGCCTATGCCCTCGACCTGGATGTAAAAAACATCTCACTGGCCGTCACCGATCTGGATAACAGCCCGGAGAGCCGTGCCTATATCCAGATGGTGATGAATACCGGGCGCTTTGACCTGCGTTATCGCCCCAGCAGCCCCGAAGAGGCCGGGCGACTGCTCGACCAAGGCAAAGCGCAGGTGGCATTGATCCTCCCCGGCGGCTTCGCCCGCGCCTTGATCACTGGTCAGACAGCAGAAGTGCAGGCCCTGGTGGATGGCACCTTCCCTACTTCTGCTCGCGTGATCCAGGGGTACCTGGACGCGGTAGGAGATGTGTTCACCGCGGACCTGCTGGCGAAACACTTTGCCACGCTGGGGGTAAGCGCCTCGCCGTTACAACCCGTGGTGACGGCGGTGCCGCGGATTTATTTCAACCCGGAGCTGAAGAGCATGAACTTCATCGCTCCCGGTTTGATCCCTGTTTTGTTGATGGCGTTCCCCCCTCTGCTCTCAGCGCTGGCGATTGTCCGAGAGAAAGAGCGCGGCTCAATCCAACAAATCTTCATCTCCCCGTTGCGCCCCTCGGCCTTCATCATTGGCAAGTTAATCCCTTATGGGGGAATCGCCTATATCGAATTGGTGCTCATTCTGCTGGTGGCACGCTTCTGGTTTCAGGTACCCATGGCCGGGAGCATGGGAGTGTACATGCTGGTGGCGATCCCCTATGTGCTGAGCGCAGTCGCCATTGGATTGCTGGTGAGTACCCTGACGGATTCCCAACTGGCCGCCATGCTGATGGCCATTGTGCTCACCATGATGCCTTCCTTCCTGTTCTCGGGGTTTATGATCCCTATTTTCACCATGCCCGCGAGCATCCAGGCCTATTCGTACGCTTTCCCGGCACGCTTCTTCGTCGACATTACCTCGCAAATCTATCTGCGCGGGGCGCGCTTTGCAGCCTGGTGGCAGCCTTTGAGCATCCTGACGATCTACACCATCGGCATGGTCGCCATCGCGGCGGTGCGTTTCCGCAAAAAAGTAGGCTGAGGAGGAAGAGATGAGTCGAAGACTGATTGGCCTGACTCGCAAAGAGTTTATCCAGTTTTTCCGCGATAAAGCGCTGGTGATGCTGGTTTTATACACCTTTGTGGAAATCGCGCTGTGTGGCTGGGCGCTTACCCTGGAATTACGCTCGCTGCCAACGGCTATTTATGACGGCGACCACTCGGCAGAAAGCCGCGATCTGGTTTCTGCTTTCTCCCGCCTGGAAGGATTCGAAGTAAAGCGGACGGCGACCACCCCCGACGAACTTGAGAGCTGGATCGCCGATGGCAAAATCCAGTTTGGCTTGATCGTGCCCGCCGGATACAGCCAGGCGATCTTGCGAGGAGAGACCGCCGAAGTTCAACTGCTCATCGATGGCTCAAACAGCAACCTGGCCAACCAGGCATTGGCTGTGGCGGCTGGCCTGCTGCGCGACTACAACGCTCAGGCGATCACAGAGCAGGTAGCCATCCGCGGGCAGGGTGGGCACAGCTTCCTGCCGCAGGTGGTCAACAAAGTGCGTTTCTGGTACATGCCGCAGTTGAAATTCTCGCACTTTGTCATCCTGACTATGTTAGCAATCTCCGTACTGGTACTCAGCGTGTTGCTGCCAGCCGCTTCGATTGTGCGCGAAAAAGAAGCCGGCACCTTCGAGCAGTTGATGGTCACCCCCGTAACAGGCGCGCAACTGGTCTTTGCCAAAACCGTGCCCATGATACTCCTCAAGACCGTAGGGCTGGCAATCGGACTGGCGATTGCCGTGTGGTGGTTCGGCGCGCCGCTGCGAGGCAGCCTGCTCCTCTTCTACGTCTTTTCCCTGTTGATGTTCCTGGCCGGCATGGGCATTGGAGTACTGATCGGCACTGTTGCGCAAAATATGCAACAAACTCTTTTGATGGTTTTCTTCCTGTTCTTCCCGATGGCCTTTCTTTCTGGGACCATGGTGCCCGTTTTCAACATGCCGGTGGCACTCCAGTGGCTGACCTTGCTCAGCCCGCTGCGCTACTACGTGGACGCCACGTTGGGCATTTTCCTGAAAGGTGTCGGTCTTGACATTCTCTGGCCTCAAGCGTTGGCTCTGGCAGCCATGAGCATCGTACTGCTCGGCAGTGGGGTGCTGCGCCTGCGAAAGAGCCTGGCATAACTTCAACTGAAATCTGAACCCTTCGTCAAGCTGGTGTTTAGGAGCACATAAACCATGAAACACAAATCTACTTTCTTTATCACCCTCCTGTTGGTGTTAACCCTGTTCCTGGCGGGCTGTCAGGGAAACGCGCAAAGCGAGACAACCCGCCTGCAGGGGACGATTGAAGCCGAGGAGATCACCATCACATCAGAAACCGGAGGCAGGATCGTTTCCCTGAGCGTGGATCGCGGCGACGAAGTGCGGGCCGGCGACGTGCTCGTTTCGCTGGAAACCACAATGCTCAACGCCGACCTGGCGCGCACACGCGCCACCGTTCAGGCGCTGGAGGGTGCGCGCGATGCAGCGTATGCCGCCTGGCAGGCAATGCTCGATGCGCAGGCCAACCCCCAGGAGATTGATCTTAAAATCGCTGAAGTGCAGTCCCAACTTGATCTGGCCGAATTGCAGATTCAAGCGGCTCAAGCCACGGGCGATCCCGCAGCCATCCAAGCTGCCGAAGCCGGGCGAGATGGCCTGCAGAACGTATTGGATCTACTGAAGCAGACGCGCGCCACCCCATACGCGTTAATCGCTCAGGCCAGCCAGGCAGAGATGTACTACCGCTCGCTGGAAAGCCTGTTGCAAATCGCCCTCAGCACCCAGGAGCTGATGGAAATGCAACAGGAAAAAATGACCTTAAAGGCCCCGCGCGATGGATTCATCCTGGAGCGCGCCCTGGCCGAAGGGGAAGTGGCCGCCCCGCTGGCCCCCATCCTGGTTCTGGCTGATTTGCGGAACTTGATCGTGAAAATCTACGTCTCAGAAAGCGAACAGAACCGCTTGCAACTGGGCGACGAAGTCACCGTCACGGTGGATAGCCTGCCAGCGCAAACCTTCAGCGGCACCGTAGCCTATATCTCCCCCAAGGCTGAGTTTACACCCGTCACCGTGCAGACCGATGAACAACGCGCCCGGCTGGTGTACGCCGTAGAGATCAGCTTGCAGAACTCCGATTTGACCCTCAAACCAGGGATGATCGCCAATGTGTTGTTGCAGCCGCCGCAAGAATAAACCACTTTCGTTGAAAGAGCGGTGTAAGGGTGAAACTGCGTTACAATAGCCCTGACCCATAAGCGCGGATCAACCCTTCCGGGTTAGCGCAGGACGGACTCGCAGTTTGCGTTTGAGCACGCCAACCATGAGCGCATCCGTCCTTCTTTTTCAACAGAGGAGATTGAATGTCCCGTTTGCAGGAGATCCAATGCGAGAACTGTGGCGCGCCCCTTGAATGGGACGGCAGCTATGGTAAAGCCGTCACCTGTCAATATTGCGGCACGACGTTCATTCCCGCAGCCACGACAATGGAGGACGTTTGGCTGATGACAGACCCGGTGGCTCGCGCCCGTTATGAGGCCAACGGCACGCTGGACAAACTGGAGCACGACATCCGCTACGAAGTCATGCGCGGCCGGGATTGGACGGCACTTGACCGCGAATACCTGCGGGAGATCGCTCGTCTGGAAGCGGAAGGGGTGGTGCGACGGCTGGCCTCTTTTTGGGCTGTCAGCCCCCATCCGCCAGTCTTTCGCGCGCTCAGGGATGGCGCGCTGCGCCTGGGAGGCCAACGCATCCCCTTTAAAAAGGGAGAAGAGATCATCTGGGCCTGCCCGATGACGCGCGATCGTTTCAACATCGAATACCCCGTATTGATCGCTGATTTTCAAGATATGCGCGTCCAACAACTGTGCGGCGAAATGACAAACGCCATGCAAGGCAGGATGACGCCATAGAAGGAGTGCACGATGAACATTCTCAAAGCTTTATTTGGTACCCCCCAGTACGTATCAAAGACCGACACTACAGCCAACAGCCCCGACCCTGATCCTCAAGATGTGTGGGCTTTTACCGATCCAGATGCTCGCGACGCCTATTCCCGCCGCGGGAAATTGAGCGAACTGGAACGCGACATCCGCTTTGAAGTGATGCGCGCCGGCCCCTGGCAGCCAGAAGAGCTGGAATACAAGCGCGAAATTCGCCGCCTGCTGCGCGAGGGCATCATCGAAGACAAAGGCACCTACTGGTACGCCAGTCCACATCCCACGGTGTACCGCGCCCGCCGCAGCGGCACATTGCAAGTTGATGGACAGACGTACCGTTTTCGACAAGGGGATGATATCGTGTTTCAATGCCGCATGACCCGAGACGCGAACCGCGACCTGACCGGGCCTGTGCTGGTATCGAAGCTGCAACCCACTGAAAAAACCATGCTATGCGGCAAGATGGGCGGCGCGATGAAGGGAATGGGCGGTTGAGCGATTGACCGCCGATGGCACAATAACTTCCACAGCCACCCATCTGGGTGGCTGTTGGTTTCTGGGCGCAGAAAACGATGCCCGAAAGCGCCAAAATGCCTATTCCAAACCAGGCACTTTGGCGCTTATCAAAACGCTGGCGAGAGCCTATACTGAAAAGGATAAGACCAGCAGATTTCAGGAGCGGACGGGATGACGACAAGCGCGCGCCCCCAATTAGAGACGCTCACAC
>WFTY01000356.1 GCA_015485245.1 Anaerolineales bacterium
AAAAAGAAGCCCCGCGCGGGGCTTCTTTTTGCCCATGCTCCCCCCGGCCGCCAGTTAGAACGGTTACTGGTCTGCCCGGTCTATGTGTCTGATGGAGCTTACCGAGGCCAAGATTCGCCAGATCGCGCACGAGGCGGCCCGAGAGGCGGTCCACGAGGCGCTGCGGGAGCTGGGGGTTGACCCGGCTGACCTGCGGGGCACACAGGCCGATTTCTACTACCTTCGACAGGCGCGCCTGGGTTCGGAAGCGGTTGGGCGGTGGACCAGGCGCGCTATCCTTGGGGCTGGGCTCTCGTTCATCGTCTGGCTGATAGCGCAGGGAATCAAGTCCGCGCTGAGCGGCGGCCCCAATGTGTGAAGCGATCCTCATTTTCGTTTTGTCCGTCCTCCCCGTTCCGCTGGAGAACGTGGACTGTCCGCCAATCAACTACGTCCCGCCCGAGGAGATGCCGGTCCCAGGCGCTTCCGGCGTGTATGACCTAGGCACAGGCGAGATCACCATCGACGCTTCATTACCACACGACCGCAAGGAGATAACGCTGGCCCACGAGCTGGTTCATTGGCTGGTGGACCAGACAGGCCAGAATCCGGCCTGCCGCGCCGAGGAGGCCATCGCCTACTATGTCGGGCTGGTCTACACCACCACCGAGCTTGACGACGACTCCCCATACAACAAGCTGCTCACGGGGCGCATCGACCTGGGCAACCCACTGGACGTGGTCCAGTACGTCGCCCTGATGGCGGACAAGTCCTGTTCGGCGACCGGCAACTGATTGTGCTGGAACGGTTTGCCTTAGTGCTGGTCTAAGGGCTGACCAAGGCTGTGAGGGTAGCCGCCTGCGGTCCTCCGGCCAGAGGTCTCCGTCCGGTAACGGGTAGCGGAAGGGGTTTCAAGCTACTAGCCTCGGGACGGAGGTAGAAAAATGGCTGTTACCGGGAACATCGAGACTTGGTTTGTAAAGCAGTTCGGCGATACCGTCGATCTGCTTGCCCAGCAGAAGGGCAGCCGCCTGCGCAAGACGGTGCGCCGCCAGGAGCGCGTCCGCGGGCGCTACGCCTTCTTCGAGCAGCTCGGCGCGACCAACGCGGTCGAGGTGACCACGCGGTATGCCGACTCGCCGCACATTGAGAGCCCGCACGCCCGCCGTCGGGTTTCGATGAAGAACATCGCCTGGGGTGAGCTGATTGACTCCTTTGACAAGGTGCGCATGCTCATCGACCCGGCGAGCGTCTACGTCCAGAACGCGGGATATGCAATTGGCCGCAAGATGGACGAGATCATCATCGAGGCCCTATACAGCGATGCCTACGCGGGTGAGGAGGGCAACACGGTGGTGCCTTTTCCCGCGTCGCAGCAGATTGCTTCTGGGGGCACCGGCCTGACGGTCGCCAAGCTGCGCCAGGCGCGCAAGATGCTCCGCGCGGCGGACGTTGACCTGATGGCTTCCGGGCCGGTCTGGTGTGTGGTCACGGCGGCCCAGATCGACGACCTGCTCGGGGACACGAACGTGACCAGCGCGGACTACAACACCATCCGCACGCTGGTTGAGGGCGAGGTCAACTCCTACCTCGGCTTCAAGTTCGTGCACACCGAGCTGCTTCCGACCAACAGCTCCAACGAGCGCCGCGCGTTCGTCTACACGAGCGATGCGCTTGCCGTTGCTGTTGGGAAGGAGCCGACCAGCCGCATCACCGAGCGCGCGGACAAGCGGTTCATGCCCTATGCCTACTGGGAGACCGTGTTCGGCGCCACGCGGCTGGAGGAAGTCCGGGTTGTCGAGATCGACTGCGTGGAGGCGTAACCGATGGCTACATTCAAGTCTGACCAGCTTACCACTCCGCAAACCCCGGGCTCGCTTGTCCACGCGAACGCCGCTGGTGGCCGGCTCCGAGTCGCGTACTTCAGCTACACGACTTCTGGGACCGAGGTCGCCAACGACGTGATCGAGCTGTGCAAGCTGCCCGCCAAGGCGCGGATTGTTGGCGGTTCCATTCACCTGGACCAGATGGATAAGACCGGCGACGGCGCGACCACGCCCACCACGATTGACATTGGGTGGGCCGGCGCCACCAACGCCATCGCCGACAACCTTGGACCCAATACCGGGCCGGTCGATACGGATATCGCCGGCCCCGGGACGGCGGCCTTTGGGGCGGAGATGAGCGCCGAGACTACGGTAATCGCGACCGTTGTTGCCTCGGACATCCCCGCCTCTGCGGCAATCAAGGGCCTTCTCATCTACGTCCTCGACTGAGTCAGGATTGCTCGGTCGAGATGGGGCGGGGCCAAGGAGGGCTTCGCCCCTATGTTTTCTAGGGGGTGCCGATGCCGTCTCGCGTTGATATTGCGAACTACGCGCTGGGGCAGGTCGGCGGCCAGTCCATTACGAGCTTCGGAGACGACTCGCGCGAGGCGCGGGCCGTCAACCTGCTTTACGGCTCCGTCAGGGACGCGGTCCTGCGTTCCCACCCGTGGAATTTCGCCGTCAAGCGGGCGACCCTGGCGCGCCTGGCCGAAACGCCTCCCTTCACTTGGTCATACTACTACCAGCTCCCCGACGACTACTTGCGCCTGCTTGAGTTCAACCCGGAGACGCGAGACCCCTACAAGATCGAGGGCGGGCGCATCGCGACGAATGCGGGCGAGGCCAAGATTGTGTACGTCGCGCGTGTGACAGACGAGACGCAGTTCGATCCGCTGTTTGTGCAGGCATTCGCGACGCGCCTTGCCATCGAACTTGCCCAGACGCTTGGCAACGTCCAGGGGGCTGGGCTTCTCAACCAGCTTTGGGAAGCTTACAGGCTGAAGATTGCCGAGGCTCGGTCGGTGGATGCAATGGAGAACCCACCGGAGGTGCTAGACTTCGACTACTTCACCAACGCGCGCAACGGCGATTGGCGATACAGGCCGATAAAGTTCTACTGACATGGCACGGTTCGAGCGGTACCAG
>WFTY01000357.1 GCA_015485245.1 Anaerolineales bacterium
GGGCTCGGAGATGTGTATAAGAGACAGCTCCGGCGCCAACCGCCACGCCGGCTCCCATCCCCCCCACCCAGGCACCGTCGCCGCCCCAACCGAGCAACCAGGAGGACAGCCCGGCCGCACCGATCAACTCTCCCCAGGATCAGGTCAACATCCTGCTGCTCGGTTCAGATCAGCGCCCCGATGAAATCGGCTTCCGCACCGACACCATCATCCTGTTGAGCGTCAACACGCGCAACAAAACCGCCAGCATGGTCTCCTTCCCGCGCGATCTTTACGTTTACATCCCCGGCTGGTATTACGACCGCATCAACACCGCCATGTATCGCGGCGGCTTCCCCTTGCTGGCCCAAACGCTGGAATACAACTTCGGCGTGCGCGTGGATCACTATGTGCTGGTAGGACTGGATGCGTTTATTCAGACGATTGACAGCCTGGGGGGGATCGAGGTTCAGGTGGGACAAACCCTCACCGATCAACGTACCGGCTTTGGGTACTATACTGTGCAGGCCGGCACGGTGCACATGGATGGGGCCACCGCGCTGTGGTATGTGCGCTCACGCTACACCACCAGCGACTTCGACCGCACCCGCCGTCAGCAGGAGGTCATCCAGGCCATCGCCGCCCGCCTGCTCAGCATGGATGGGCTGAACAAGGCGGACGAACTGTACGACATCTATTCGAAATACGTGATCTCCGACCTCAAATGGCGCGACCTTGCCCCCCTCGTCTCGGTGGCCACGCAGATCGGTTCACCCGCCAACGTGCAGCACTACTACATCGGCAGCGGGCAGGTTGTTCCCTGGACAACGCCTGCAGGCGCGATGGTACTGTTGCCGCAGGAAGCCGCCATCAAATCGATTCTACGCCAGGCCGTAGGCATCCCCTGAGGCAGGAAAATGTGCTATAACTAGAGGGGCGCGCTGCGCCGCTGTCATTCGCCCATCAGAAGGAGGCAGCCACATGGCTTTGCAAGGCAAAGGTTTTTATATCTGGAAAATCCGGGACGCCGAGGGCGGCAATGCCCAGCAAATCGCCCTGGAAGCCCGGGAAGCCGGCCTCAGCCACGTGCTCATCAAAGTCGCCAACGGAATCTACGCCTACAATTACGACTGGAACCGCCGGGTAGACATCGTCCCGCCGGTGGTCAGCGCCCTGCACGCTATGGGCATCCAGGCCTGGGGATGGCACTATGTATACGGGGATTCCCCCACCGGCGAGGCCAACATCGCCCTCAAGCGCATCCGCGAACTGAACCTGGACGGCTACGTGATCAACGCCGAAGTCCAGTACAAGCAGCCTGGCAAAGCCAGGGCCGCCCGCCAGTTTATGCAAAAGCTGCGCAGCGGGGTGGGCAACAATTTCCCTCTGGCACTCTCTTCGTACCGCTTCCCCTCGCTGCACCCCATCCCCTGGGATGAGTTCCTCTCCCGCTGCGACTATAACATGCCGCAGGTGTACTGGATGCAGGCGCACAACCCCGGGGCACAATTGAGCCGCACGCTACAGGAATTCAGCAACCTGAAATATAAGCCCCCCATCATCCCCACCGGGGCAGCCTTCACCGAGCACGGCTGGTCGGCCACGGCGCAGGATGTCCTGGAATTTCTGATCGCGGCGCGTTCGTTCAACCTGAGCGCGGCCAACTTCTGGGAATGGTATAACTGCCGTGAGGTGCTGAAACCCCGTCGCCAGGTGTGGAACACAATCGCCGACTACAACTGGGACAGCGGCACCACCCCGCCCCAGGACATCACCGCACGCCTGTTCGACGCCCTGAACTCGCGCGATCCCAACCGTGTCGCCAACCTGTATACCGAACGCGCCGTGCACGTCACCGCGGCGCGCACCATCGTGGGGCGAGATAAAATCCGCACCTGGTATCAAACCCTTTTCAACCAGGTACTTCCAAACGGAGTCTTCTTCCTGACCAGCTTTTCCGGCTCCGGAAACTCGCGCAGCTTCACCTGGACGGCGCGCTCCACCGCCGGAAACGTCAACAACGGCAGCGACACTCTGGGACTGATGAGCGACCAGATCGCCTACCATTACTCCCAATTCAGCGTTTCTTAACAAATCGCTCTGGCATATACCACCACAGAGAACGCAGAGTCCGCGGAGATCATTAAGGCAGATTCTCCGTGCTCAACGGTGAATTCTTTCAGGCTGCTTTAGCCCGCACACAAGAACCTACTTTTTCAACGGGCGGGGATATTCCATCGGAACAGTCACCGCGGTAATGGTGTCATTCTTACGCAGTTCCAGCACCGCCGCGCCGCGGCTCGCGGCGCGGGTTTGCACCGGCGCGTCGCCCAGCGCGATCATCTTGGGAGCATACTTCTTCAGATGGACGGCGAATTGCCGCGTCTTGGTGCCGACCACACAGGCGACCAGGGAGACACCAGCAGGTAATTTCCAGGCGATCACCCCTTTGCCATAACGCCCCTGACGGGGGAAATCGTCCGCTTTGACGCGCTTGCCGCGCCCATCAGAAGCCAGCAGGAAGATCTCGCCGCGCTGCGGGAGCAGTTCCGCACCCACAACCCGGTCATCCGCCTCGAGCTTGATCCCCAGCACCCCGGCCGCGACCAGCCCCATCGGGCGCACGTCCTCCTCGGGGAAGCGGATCGCCATCCCCCTGGCCGTCACCAGCAACAGATCGCTCTTCTGCTGACTCATCAAGACCCAGCCCAAACGATCCCCGGCGTTGACCCGCACGAAGGTGAAGGGCGCCGCCGCCGGCCCCGGCAGTTCTTCCGCCAGGGTTTTCTTCACCATGCCTTGCTGCGTCACCGTGATGACGTGCCAGCCCTCTGCCAGGCGCTTCTTGGGCGGCAGAGCGAACAGCGCCGCCAGTGGATCGCCGGTATCCTTGAGCGCGGAGAGCTTGTGGAAATCCAACCCGGCGGCGGGCTTGTCGCACTCAGGCAGCGAGACCACCGGCAGTGAAGCGGCCTGCCCGCTTTCCGTCACCAGGTAAAGGGTATCGCGGGTGTTGACGCGCAACAGCATCAAGGGCGCGGCGCTGCCGCTGATGCGCGGCCGCGCGTCCTTCATGCTGCGTGAGATCAGGCCCTCCGGCGTCAGCGAAACCCACACGGTCTTATCCGGGGCCAGGGCGCTGGCGCTCACCGGTAGCACGTCATCCCCCTTTTCCAGGGCGATGATCTGTGTGCGTCGGGAGTCATGGTACTTTTCCTTGATCGCCTTCAACTCCTCGGACACAACCAGACGCATCTTCTTGGGCGATTTGAGCAACGCCGTCAGGGCGCGGATAGTTTTTTGCAGTTCTTTGTATTCCCGCTCGATCTTCTGACGCTCCAGCGCGGCCAGTCGCCGCAGGGGCATATCCAGGATCGCCTGCGCCTGCTCCTGACTGAGTTTAAAGCGCTTACGCAGGTTCTGGCGCGCTGTTTCCACGCGGCGCGATTTGCGAATGATGGCGATCACCTCGTCCAGGTTCGCCAGGGCGGTGAGCAGTCCCTCGAGGATGTGTGCGCGCTTGCGGGCGCGCTCCAGTTCAAACTGGCTGCGTCGCTTGACCACCTCCAGGCGGTGGTCGAGGTAAACGCGCAAAGCCTGCTTGAGGTTAAGCAAACGGGGCTTGCCATCCACCAGCGCCAGCATAATCAGGCTGAAGGTAATGCGCATGGTGGTGTGCTTGTAGAGCGCCTGCAAAACCTGTTCCGGGTTGGCCGTCTTGGACAGTTCGATGACCACGCGCACGCCCTGGCGATCCGACTCGTCCCGCAGGTCGGCAATGCCTTCGATCTTTTCATCGCGCGCCAGGGAAGCAATGCGCTCCAGCAACGTGGTCTTGTTCACCATGTAAGGAATCTCGGTGACCACAATGCGGTTGCGGCCGCGGCTCATCTCTTCAATATGGGCGCGCGCCTGCACCTGAATGCGCCCTCGTCCGCTGCCGTAGGCCTTTTGCAAACCGCCTTCCTCAAGGCGATCAATCACAATGCCGCCGGTGGGAAAATCCGGCCCCTTGATAAACTGCATCAAGGCGTCAACGCCAATGTCGTCCAGTCGTTTCCAGTTCTCCAGCATGTACACCAGCGCGTCGATCACCTCCCCCAGGTTGTGCGGCGGGATGCTGGTGGACATCCCCACGGCGATGCCGGTGATGCCGTTAACCAGCAGGTTGGGCAGCGCGGCGGGCAGCACATCCGGCTCTCTAAGGGTGTCGTCAAAATTAGTGGAAAAGTCCACCGTGTCCTTATCAATATCCGCCAGCATATGCGCCGCCAGCGGAGTCATGCGCGCCTCGGTGTAACGCATCGCCGCGGGAGAATCGCCGTCCATGCTGCCGAAGTTGCCCTGACCATCCACAAGCTGATAACGCATGGAGAAATCCTGCGCCATGCGCGCCATGGCATCGTAAACCGCCATATCGCCGTGAGGGTGATATTTCCCCAAAACCTCGCCGACGATGCGCGCTGACTTCTTATAAGCCGTATCCGGGCGCAAGCCCATATCATACATGGCGTAGAGGATGCGGCGGTGGACGGGTTTCAGACCGTCACGCGCGTCGGGCAAAGCACGCGAGACGATTACACTCATCGCATAATCCAGATAGGACTGCTGCATCTCCTGATCAATATCTATTCTACGAACCAGGCCAACTTCCATAAGAAACTCCAGGTGCTAAAAAGGAACATTTGTGCGAAGAATTATAACATCAGGCAGATCCCCCAGGATTAAAAAATCCCCTCTCGGCGTGCTTCTGCGAGAGGGGATTTGCCTGCCTCGGGGGGGTCTCCCCTATTCAATGACCAGATTGGCTTCGTCGTCCTCCCCCTCCGCGGATGGGATCTCTTCCGCGGCAGCGGCCAGGGGCAGTTCTTCAACCACCTGGGCAGCCTCAGCTTCTTGTTGCAGTTTCTGCTTCCCCAATGCACCGAACGGCCCCATCTCGAAACCGGTCCCCGCAGGGATCAGCTTGCCGATGATGACGTTCTCTTTCAAACCATAGAGCGGATCTTCCGCCCCGCTGGCGGCGGCGCGCGTCAGCACGCGAATAGTGTGCTGGAAGGAAGCCGCCGAGAGGAAGGAATCCGTGCTCAGGGAGGCCTTGGTGATTCCCAGCAACACATCGCGGTACTTGGCCGGGCGCTTCCCCTCGCTGAGCAAAGCTTCATTGGCGCGCAGAAGTTCACGGCGGTTGACCACATCCCCCGGCAGATAGTTGCTATCGCCCGGGCTGCTCACCACCACCCGCGACATCATCTTGCGGATGATGACCTCAAAATGCTTATCGTGGATGTTCTGCCCTTGAGAACGGTACACCTTCTGCACCTCTGAGAGCAGGTACATCTGCGTGGCATCGCGGCCGCGGATGCGCAGCAGGTCATGCGTGTTCAGTGAACCTTCGGTGAGCGGCTGGCCCGGCTCCACCCGTTCACCGTTCTTGACGATCAAACGCGCGTTGCTGGGGATTTCATATTCCTCTTCATCGCGGATCTCGCGCGAGACAATCACATGCCCATCCTCAATACGCACGCGCCCTTCGTGTTCAGCGACGATCACCTGTTCTTTATCTTTCTTATGCCTGATGATCACATCGCCCTGGCTGACCTCGTCTTCGTCTTTGACGAGCGCTTCCCAGCCGCGGGCGATTTTGTAGCTATCGCTGACCATCTCACTGTGCACCACGCGCACGATGCGCAAATCATCGTAGCGCTCGGACTGCTCAATGTTCACCACGCCCGCGATCTCGCTGATGACGGCCTCGCCCTTGGGGGCTTTACGCGCTTCAAAAATTTCCTCCACGCGGGGGAGGCCGGTGGTGATGTCGCTCCCTGCGGCCACACCACCGGTGTGGAAGGTACGCAGAGTCAACTGCGTGCCCGGCTCACCGATGGACTGCGCGGCGACAATTCCCACCGCAGAACCCAGCTCAACCATCTTCCCGCGGCCGAGATCCATGCCATAGCACTTGGCACAAACGCCGTGCTCCATGTCGCAGGTCAGCGGCGAGTAGACCTTCACCTCAGCGACGTTCGCCTTGCTGATGCGGCGCGTCTCATCGCGGTCGATCATCTCGCCCTTCTCCACCAACACCTCGCCGGTCTCGGGGTGGACAATCCGCTCGGCGGCCACGCGCCCGTACAGGCGCTGCCCCAGCGACTGACCGGCCACGTCGTCGGAGCGGCGGATGGTAATGTGCTGCTCGGTGCCGCAGTCCTCGGCGTTGACGATAATGTCTTGCGAGACATCCACCAGGCGGCGGGTGAGGTAACCAGCATCGGCGGTGCGCAGAGCGGTATCGGCCAGACCCTTGCGCGCGCCGTGGGAGGAGATAAAATATTCCAGCGTGGTCAGGCCCTCACGGAAGTTCGAACGGATGGGATAGGGGATAATGCGCCCGGAAGGATCAGCCATCAGACCACGCATGCCAGCCAGCTGCGAAAGTTGACCGAAGCCACCTTTGGTCGCGCCGGAATCGGCCATCACCGCCAGGTCGCCATCCGGATCCATTTCCTCGCGCACGGCAGCAGCAACCTGCGACGTGGTGCCCTGCCAGATGTCAATGACGCGCTCGTTCTGCTCCTGTTCGGTCAACAGACCGCGGCGGAAACTGCGCTCCACCTTTTCCACATCCTGCAACGCCTGTTCGATGATCTCCTTCTTGGTATGCGGAATGGTGATATCCGCTACCGCCACGGTGAAGCCAGAACGGGTAGCGTAGTGAAAACCGATGTCCTTGATGCGGTCAGCAGCGCGCACGGTTTCCTCCTCGCCGCATACCTCATAAATATCAGCGATCAAATCCTTGATGCTGCCTTTCTCCAGCGGGGTGTTCACAAAACGCACGCTTTCGGGCAACACGCGGTTGAACAACACGCGCCCCACGGTGGTTTCCAGCAGGCGCTCTTCCGGGCGGCTCATCCAGCTGTTGTTCTCGCTATACCAGGTGGTGGTCAACAGTTTGATCTTGCTGGGGACTTCCACTTGACCAAGTCGATAAGCCATCTCCACCTCGTCAAACGAGGCAAACACTCGCCCATCGCCCTTGTGCGGGCGGTTGTCGTCTTTGGTCAGATAATAAACGCCCAGCACCATGTCCTTGGAGGGGCTGACGATCGGCTCGCCGCTGGCCGGTTTGAGCAGGTTCTTGCTCGCCAGCATCAGCTCGCGCGCTTCCTTGACCGCCTTATCGGAGAGGGGGACATGTACAGCCATCTGGTCGCCGTCGAAATCGGCGTTGAAGGCGGTGCACACCAGCGGGTGCAACTGAATCGCCTTCCCCTCGATCAAGATCGGCTCAAAAGCCTGAATGCCGAGGCGGTGCAGCGTGGGGGCGCGGTTGAGCAAAACGGGACGATCTTTAATCGCTTCTTCCAGCGCTTCCCACACCTCGGGGCGTTGTCGCTCGATCAAACGCTTGGCGCCTTTCACATTGGTAGCATAGCCGTTATTCACCAGATGCGAGATTACAAAAGGCCGGTACAGCTCCAGCGCCATTGTCTTGGGCAAACCGCATTGATGAATCTTCAATTTCGGTCCGGCGACGATCACCGAGCGACCGGAGTAGTCCACCCGCTTCCCCAGCAGGTTGCGGCGGAAGCGGCCTTTCTTCCCCTTGAGCATATCGCTGAGCGATTTCAACTCACGGCGCCCGCGGCGCGAACGCGCCTTGCCGCGCTGCGAATTATCAATCAACGAGTCCACGGCTTCCTGCAGCATGCGCTTTTCATTGCGCACAATCACATCCGGCGCGCCAAGCTCCAACAACCGCTTGAGGCGGTTGTTGCGGTTAATCACCCGCCGGTACAGATCGTTCAGATCCGAAGTGGCGAAGCGACCGCCGTCCAGCTGCACCATCGGGCGCAAATCTGGAGGGATCACCGGCAGCACGGTAAGGATCATCCATTCCGGTTTGTTGCCCGATTGCCGGAACGCTTCAGCAATCTTCAAACGGCGGGTGGCTTTCTTGCGCTTCTGCTTGCTTCCGGAAGTGCGCAGCGTGTGCCGCAGTTCTTCCACCAGCGCGTCCAGGTCGAGGCGCCGGAGAATGTCGAGGATCGCCTCGGCGCCCATATCCGCCTGAAAAACCTGCCCCCAACGGGATTTCAATTCGCGGTAACGCAGCTCGCCCATATAGGTCAACGGCTGCAAATCGAGCAGTTCCTGGCGCAGACGGCGATACTCATTTTGCGCGCTGGCGGTCTTCTCTTCTACTTCTTCGCGCAAGGCGATGATCTTCTGCTCAGTCTCGGCGCTCACGCGGGCCATATCCAGGCGCAGGTGCTCTACCTCGCGCTGGCGCTGATCCATCAACTCCGTTTCGATCTCTTCAAGGCGGGCTTTGACCACTTGCTGCACATCCCCCAGATGTTTATTGGTGATCTCCTCACCCGCATCCACAATGACGATGTCCGTTCCAGGGAAGGTGATCGCCCGGCGAGCTTTTTCGCCCACGCGCGATTGCAGATCCATCTCCAACTGCTGGCCCTTTTGCATCACCGGATCA
>WFTY01000358.1 GCA_015485245.1 Anaerolineales bacterium
CACATGGGCCGCGCGCAGCGGATTGAACATCGTCTCCCGAGGCGCGGCCTCAGCCTGGAAGGTCGAACGTCGCCGCCGGACGGGAGCATGCCCCCCGCGCCAGCCGAGCAAAACACGTTCATCCACCTGCAACAATCGCGCCAGGCGTTGACGATACGTATCCCGCTCGATCGCGTCGGGAATATCCTGAATCAAAGGAAGCACCTGAGCGGCGATTTCGCTCTTGGCTTTAGGGTCTTCCAGATCGCGTTCGGCGGCCAGCGTCTCCATCACGTGCACGACCACTGGGCGCGCCGCGGCAATGAGACGTTCCCATTCGGCAGGCTCGTGATTGACCACATCATCAGGGTCCATCCCCGGTGGCAGGGTGCTGACGCGGATATCGGCCTTCAGGCGCGCCTCGTGGCGCAGCAGGCCGCGGGCATCAAAACGGACATCATCTTCGCGGTCGAGCGTCTGGCGGGCGACTTCCAGACCGCGCAGCGTTGCTTTCATCCCGGCGGCATCGGAGTCCATCGCCAGCACAATACGGCGGGTGAATCGCTTGAGCAGGCGCAGGTGATCATCCGTCAACGCCGTGCCCATCGTAGCGACCACGTTGGTGTAACCGGCCTGGTGCGGGGCGAGCACCCCCATGTACCCCTCCACAATGACCACCTGATCGGCAGCGCGGATGGCTTTGCGCGCCCGATCCAGGCCGAAGAGAATGCGCCCTTTATCAAAAATTGCCGTTTGGGGGGAGTTGAGATATTTAGGCACCCCCTCAGGGTCGAGGGTGCGGGCGCCAAACCCGGCCATGCGGCCGCGCTCATCGCGAATGGGCAGCATCACCCGGTTGCGAAAGCGGTCATAATAGCCCCCACCCTCGCGCTCCGTCACAAGCCCGGCGGCGAGCATATCTTCGCTAGAAAAACCCTTGCGCTGGAAATAGGTCAGCGCGGCTTCCCAGGCATCCGGCGCGTAGCCCAGCCCAAAAGCCTCGATGGTCTCATCGTTCAACCCGCGCTTGCGCAGGTACTCCAGGGCGGTTTTGCCTGCTGTGGTGTTAAGCAACTGATGCCGGTAAAAGGTGACCGCGTTTTCCAACAGCTCGCGCAGACGGTCGTGTTCATCAGCTTTTTCTTCTTCCTGTGGGGTGAGCGGCTTGAGCACCACGCCGGCGCGCTCAGCCAGCTCGCGCAGCGCGGTGGGAAAATCCCAGCCTTCTTTCTTCATCACAAAGCTGAAGATATCTCCACCCTCGTTGCACTCCCCAAAACAACGCCAGGTCCCCGTATCGGGGAAGACGGCAAAGGCAGGGGTGCGCGTGTTGTGATGAAAGGGGCACAAGCCGGAATAGTTGCGCCCCGTGCGGCGCAACTCGACGCTCTCTGAAACGATGTCGACGATATCCAGCCGGGCTTTGATTTCCTCAATCGCGCTCATCGCCTTCCCATTCTCCAGCATACACACTGGCAAGCAGGCCGCCAGGAGAGATGCACGCGGCTTCCTCCTGCTACGGGATGAATTATACCAGCCCCCTTTAGCACCCCGCCTGACCAGGGATGAGCAAGGGGATCAATCTAAGGCGGAAAGGTAATCGAGCACCAGACGGACGCCAAAACCGGTGGCCTCTCGCCCCCCACTGGGGCCTTTCTCCACAGTAGCCGTCCCGGCGATGTCCAGGTGCGCCCAGGGAACACCCTCGGGCACGAACTGACGCAGGAACATGCCGCCGACGATCGGCGAGGCCAGCGGCACCCCGGCGGAGTTCTTTAAATCGCTATCCACGCCGCGAATCAATTCAAAGTACTCTTCATCCAGCGGCAGGCGCCACAGGCGCTCGCTCGTGCGTTCACCGGCGGACGACAACGCGTCCGCCAGATGCTCGTCATTGGAGAGTAGCCCGGCGCGCACCGTCCCCAGCGCGGTGCGGACTCCCCCGGTGAGGGTCGCCAGATCGATGATGGCGCGCGGCTTGAAGGTGCGCCCGGCATAAGTCAGGGCGTCCGCCAGCACCATGCGTCCCTCGGCGTCGGTGCTGATGATCTCGATGGTTTTACCCGCAAGGCTGGTGATGATGTCATTGGGACGGTAGGCGTCCTGGGAAATCATGTTCTCCGCCGCGGCCACAATCCCCACCACGGGGCAGGGCAAATCCAGCGCGGCCGCGGCCTGCAGTATGCCGATCACCGCCATGCCGCCGCACTTGTCGAACTTCATCCCCACGATGCCTTTGGTGTTTTTAAGCGAATAGCCGCCGGTGTCGAAGGTGATCGCCTTGCCAACCACCACAACCGGCGGCGCGTCCATCAGGCCGGCGTGTTCGAGGACGATCATCTGAGAAGGGGTTTTGCTGCCCAGTCCGACGGCCTGGATAGCCCCGGCGCCCAGATCACGGAGTTCTTTTTCGCCCAGCACGCTGCATTTCAGGCCGTGCGCCGCGGCCAGCGCCTGCACCCGCCGCGCCAGAGTCACCGGGTTGATGATGTTGGGCGGTTCGTGGCTCCACTCACGCGCCAGGTTAACGGCGGTCATGCGCGCCGTCACCGCGGCGAGAGGCGCCTTGAGGGTCTCGGCATCCGCCGCCAGCACACGAACCTGCACGTGGAAATCATCCGCAGCTTTGCGGTGGCGCTCAAAGCGAAACGCGCCGTACAGCAGGCCTTCGCAAAAAGCTTCCAGGGCATTCTCCACCCCCAAGGCGGTGAAGTCCGCTTCCGGCAGCGCCGCAGCTTCCACCGCGTGCGCCACCAGCCAGTGGGCGACCTGTATCCCTGCCTTGCGGACGACGGCGGAGGTCAGATTTTCCGATTGCCCCAATGACACCCACAAAGTTTGCTCCGAAAGCAGCACATCGCCAACCTCTTTTCCCGGAGAAAACCCGCCCGGCGCGCCCCCGAACACCGCGGGGCGGATTTGCAACCGTTCCCCTTTCCCCGCCGCGGGGGCGACAGAAAGCCTTAAACGGGGCGACTGCTGTAACGACGACATCGATTCTTCCTTTCCACTCCGGTACCTGCCTCGGCCCTTGCGCCAACACACAGTGCCAGTA
>WFTY01000359.1 GCA_015485245.1 Anaerolineales bacterium
GTCTTCGACCGGGTGAAGGAATCCATCCCCGGGGCGGAAGTCATGGATGTGGGCGCCTCCAAGCATAAGGTGCAATTGGAGCGTCACAAAGCGGTCAACCGGGCGATCGAGCGCTTTATTCAGGGTGAAACTGGAGGGCACAGGCGTCTGTGGCGCGAGGGCGGCCTGCGTTCACAGTTGCTTGCACGCCGTCCCTGGTTGAACAGCTACGGCGCACACACACCGTATACCTGCCCGATCCCTCGCCAGCCGCTGCATCGCTTTTTGGAAGCCGCCGCCGAGCGCGTGCCGCACAAGACCGCCACCATATTTTACGGCTCGCGCCTGACCTACCGTCAGCTCGATCAGCGCGCCAACCGCTTCGCTCACGCCCTCCGTGGCCTCGGCGTGCGCCCCGGCGACCGGGTGATGATTGTGCTGCCCAACATCCCCCAGATGATTATCGCCTATTACGCGGTGTTGAAAATCGGCGGCGTGGTGGTGTTGCCCAACCCCGAAGCCGATGCGGTGCAGATTTTCCGTCAGGTGCAGCAGACGGGGGTGCAGGTGCTGGTGACGTTGAACGAATTTCTCGGCCTGGCGCGGCAGTTGCAAAAGCGCATCCCCATCAAGGTCATCGTTGCCGACATCCGCGCCGTGCTTTCCACGCGGGTGTATCGCCAGTTGCTGGAGCGTTGGAAGGCTGCCGGTTTCCGCCCCACGGAAACGCCTTTGCCGGCGGATGACCTCTATACGATGAAGGATTTGCTCCTCGATGCTCCCTCAACCTCTCCTGGCGTGACCGTCTCCAGCGACGACCTGGCCGCGGTGCTGTTTACCAGCGGCACTACCGCTGAACCCAAGGGCGTGTGTCTGACTCATCAGAACCTGCTGGCGAACGCGTTTCAGACGCGTCACTGGATCCCCGACGTTCAGTACGGGCGCGAGGTCTTTCTCGCTGTCATCCCCCTGACGCATAGTTACGGCATGACTACGGCGATGAATATCCCCATTGCCATCGCGGCCACGATTGTGTTGCTGCCGGTGTTCGAGTTGGAACAGGTGTTAGGGCACATCCGCGAGTATCGCCCCACTATCTTCCCCGGTGTGCCGTCCATCTACGCGTTGATTAACCAGGCTCCCGACGTGCGTTCTTATGGTTTGGATTCCATCAAGGCCTGCATCAGCGGTGCCGCGCCATTGCCGGTAGAGGTGAAAGAAGCCTTTGAGAAACTCACCCGCGGTCGCCTGGTGGAAGGCTACGGCCTGACGGAGGCCGCGCCAGTCACCCACGCTAACCCGCTCACCGGTAAGGAGAAGGCTGGCTCGATTGGCGTGCCCATTCCCAACACCGACACTCGCATCGTGGACCTGGTTACGGGTGAAGACCTCCCCCCGGGGCAGATCGGCGAGCTGCTGGTGCGCGGCCCCCAGGTGATGCGCGGTTACTGGCCGCTGGATGATCCCGCTCCCACGGACGAAGTGCTGCGCGACGGCTGGCTGGCGACCGGCGACGTGGCGGTGATGGACCCGGATGGCTTTTTTACCATCATCAGTCGCAAACGCGATACCATCATGGCCGGGGAGTACAGCGTCTACCCGCGGGATGTGGAAGAGGTGCTCTATGAGAACAGCAAAGTGCTCGAGGTCGCTGTGGTGGGCGTCTCTGCGGGGGAGGGAGGGCAGCGAGTCAAAGCCTTTGTCGTCCCTCGGCCGGGCACCAACCTGACGGAGGACGAATTGCTCGAATTGTGCCGCAAACGGCTGGAGGCGTACGCTGTTCCCTGGGAGATCGAGTTCCGTGAGGAGCTGCCTAAATCGTTCATCGGCAAGGTGTTGCGCCGCATGTTAGTGGAGGAGTGATGTGCCGCGCATGTTGACCATCCTGTTTTCTCTGCTGGGGGCGACTTCACTTTTTTTCGGGGGGATGGTTTTGCTCCAGCCGGGGTGGCTGTTCGCCCGCCTGCGCCATCGCTCCCCCGCGGTGCTGTACCAGGTGGACACCACCCGCCCGCTCGTCGCCCTGACGATTGACGATGGCCCCGACGCGCAGACCACCCCTCTGATCCTGGATGTGTTGCAGGAGTATAACGCCCGGGCGACCTTTTTCCTGATTTCCGGGCGGGTGACGGGCAATGAGGCGCTGGTGCGGCGTATGGTTGCCGCGGGGCACGAGCTGGGTAATCATCTCACCGCCGACGAGCCCAGCATCCAGTTGCCTTTGGCTGAATTTGAGCGCAAGCTACTGAAGGCGGATGCCGTCCTGAAGCAGTTTGGGGGGGCGCGCTGGGCGCGGCCCGGCTCCGGCTGGTACAACCAGGAGATGCTCGACATCATGGCCGCGCAGGATTATCGTTGCGCTCTCGGTTCGGTCTATCCTTATGACCCACAGATTGGCTCGGCCTGGTTCTCGACGCGTTATATCTTGTGGAAAGTCAAACCGGGGGACATCATCGTGCTGCATGATTACGGCAGCCGTGGCCGCCGCACTGCCCGCACGCTGGCGGCCATCCTGCCGGAGTTGCAGCGCCGGGGGTATAAAGTCGTCACTCTCTCGGAACTGGTAGCGCTGGGGGATAAGACGGGGAACCCTCGCTAAAGCCGACGGCTGACCGCGGACGACGGACAACCGACGGTGGTCTGTCGTTCGTCGTCCGTCGTCAACTTCACTCTGTCGCGATAGCCGCCTCCACCAGGGTGGGGAGGACGGTCGCTGCGGTGCCGCCCAGCCTGTAATCGGCGTAGGGCGTAAGTGGCGTGTCTTCGGGGTTGACTTCGACCACCGTCGCGCTATGCTCTATTGCCAGCAGGGGTAGTGAAGCGGCGGGCTGCACCACGGCGGAAGTCCCCACCACCAGCATCAAGTCACAGCGGCGGGCGGCTGCCGTCGCTGCGTTCAGCGCCTCGCCGGGCAGGCTCTCCCCAAACCAGACCACGTCCGGACGCAGGAAGCCGCCGCAATGCGGGCAGCAAGGCGGCGGTGTATCGGTTTCCTCCCATTGGGTGATGACCTCGCCACACCGACTGCACTTTGTGCGTCCCAGGTTGCCGTGCAGTTCGATCACGCGGCGGCTGCCGGCCGGCTGATGCAGGCCGTCTACGTTTTGGGTGATCAGGGTGAACG
>WFTY01000360.1 GCA_015485245.1 Anaerolineales bacterium
GAAGTTCGAGATTTGGGCGATGGTCTTGTAGTCAATCAGTTCCCATCCCTGCAGCAGCGGGTTGAAGCGGATCATGTCCGGCGCGCCGGAAATAGCCACAGTATTCCCATCTACCTTGATATAGAAGAACAGCCGTTCTTCTACGGTGGCAAAGGGGTCGAGCGCGGCGTATTCTTCTGCGCGTGCGTGCATGATCTGGCCGCGGAAAGCCCAATACAGCTTGCTGGGCTTATCCCACCAGGGATACATTTGCCCCAGATGGAACTTGCGGGCGCAGCCCAGCAGTTCGGTGGCCGAGAAGCCGAAGTCCACTTCCATGCCGTCCGGGGCGTTTTCCTTCGCCGCGCGTGCGCTGAAACCCGGCGCGCGCATGTTCATGGCGATTCCGGCGATGATCGCCGGTGAGCCGTAGTCGCAACCAGGAGCGCCACTCAGGGCGCAATCCAGGCACGCGTCCGGCGACACGGGCTCGCCAGTCACCTCGCAGACGAAGCCCTGGAAGCCGACCGGCTGGGCTTCAAAAATCTTGATGTCGAGCATGACTTACCTCCGTCATTCCCTGGTGCGCCGTACCGCACCAGGATGTTGAAACTGATGCCAGTACGGGGCATTTGGGAACAAGAGAGCCTTTAGGCACTCGCGGGAAAGGTCGGAAAACCGCTCCCGTGAGTGTCCAAAGAGGAGTGGTGTAGGCGAGGGGATAACCCTCGCCTACGTCAAAGTCTGGTCACAGACCAGTTGCCTCGCTTTTTCTCCCAGATTTCCCGGTATGCTCCCCGTTTAGGGATCGGGAAACCCAGGAGCTTTTGCTTATCAGCAGAACGCACCTGTCCATTGGCTTTGACCTGGATAAAAAGGACATGCCTCTCATTCCAGGCCACCAGGTCTACCGGGCCTTTCGAGCCTGCCGAGCGCACCACGGTGTAGCCGCGGGCAATCAGCAGGTTTCTAGCCTGGTATTCCAGGCGTCGCCCCCTGGCATAGCTGCTCATTTAGTGGTCTCCACGATGTCGGTCGTGGTAGCCAGATGAGCCAGCCCCAGCTTGGTGATGCGCCGTCCCAGGCGGGTACGGGCTACCAGGCCGGAGCGGAGCAACCAGGGTTCGATGGACTGCTCCACGGTGGTCGGGTTCAGCCCGGCGGATGTTGCCAGGGCTTTCAACCCAACCGGGCCGCCGTTGTACACCGTTGCCAGTGTATACAGATAGCGGCGGTCGGCTTCATCCAGCCCCATTTCGTCCACCCGCAGCATTTCCAACGCCTCTGCCGTCAACTCGGCGGTCAGGTCGCTTCCGCGCACGACCGCCAGGTCATAGCAGCGCCGGAAAAGCCGCAAGGCCAGGCGGGGCGTACCGCGCCCGCGGGCGGCGATCATCTCCAGCGATTCGCGGTCGATCAGCACCTCGCTGAGGAAGGCCGCCCGTGCTACAACCTGCATGAGTTCATCCTGGGTGTACAGGTCAAGCGGGAAGATGTGACCGAAGCGCGCTCGAAGCGGCTCCGGCAGCAGCCCGTAGTCGGTGGTTGCCCCAACCAAGGTGTACTGTTTAAGCGGGAGCGTGATAATGTCATCCCGCTTTTCGAGCTGGATAGACACCTTGAAGTCTTCCATCGCCGAGTAAAGCAGTTCGGCGATTTCGCGCTTCAAGGCGTGGATTTCATCCAAAAACAGCACATCGCCCAGGCTGAGACTGGTCAGCACGGTTGCCAGGTCGCCCGGCTTGGTGATCGCCGGGGCGGACAACTCCCGCAGGCTCCCGCCAACTGTATTGGCGATGATGTAGGCCAGCGTGGTCTTCCCCAGCCCAGGAGGGCCGTAGAAGGCCACATGCTCCAGGACTGCCCCGCGCATGATGGCGGAGCGCAGCATCAGGTCGAGGGTGGACTTGATGGCCGACTGGCCCACAAACTCATCGAGCGTGGACGGTCGCCAGGTGCGCTCATCAACGAGCGTGTCTGTTGTCATGGTGACTTACCTCTGGTATCCCCCGGTGCTTTCCTGCACTGCACCGGAGGAGTCTACTCCGGTGCAGGCGGATAGATGGGTTATTCCAGGCGAATTGGGGGCATTTCAACGCCTGCTTTTTTGAACAGCGTGCGGATTTTCCGCTTCGCCCAGGCGACATCTTGCCGCCGGTTGCGGTAGGCGAAGCGGTAGCCCTTGTGGCGATGGTTGCTCAGTGCGTAAGCGTCAGTGGACAGTTTCAGGTGGGTGATCTTGTCGCCCTCCCAGCCCCA
>WFTY01000361.1 GCA_015485245.1 Anaerolineales bacterium
GTGGCCCGCTTTGAGAGCGCCGCGCCGCGCGGCGAGTTTACCCTGGTGATCGCCGGGGCGAGTGCGGAGGAGCGCTGGCCAGAAGAGCGCCTGCTCGCCGCCGTGGAAGCAGCTTTGCGCGAGGGAGACGCGCTCTCCGCAGCCGCCCGCCGCCTGGCGGAGTCTTCCGGCTGGCCGCGGCGCGCTGTGTACCGCCTGCTGATGGAAAGGAAAACCAATGAATCTGGATGATCTCAACCTGTTTGCACAACTTGATTCGCAAAATATGCTGGCCGAGATTGACGGCCTGCCGGAGCAGTTGGAGGATGCCTGGGCATTGGGGCAAACGCTCCCTCTGCCTGCCTGGAGTGGGGTTCGCCAGGTGCTGATCGTCGGTATGGGCGGTTCGGCCATCGGGGCCGACCTGCTGGCTGCTTACGTGACGCCGCACTGTTCTGTGCCTGTAATGGTGCGCCGTGATTACGGCCTCCCCGCCTGGGCGCGCGGCCCGGAGACCCTGGTGATCGCCTCGTCCCACTCTGGCAACACGGAGGAGACTCTTTCGGCCTTTGCCGCGGCGCGCCAGGCCGGTTGCCGCCTTTTGGTGGTGTCCACCGGTGGAGAACTGGCGCGTCAGGCTGAGGCTGCGGGCGCGGCTTTGTGGCGCTTTGAGCATCGCGGGCAGCCGCGCGCCGCGGTGGGTTTCTCTTTTGGTTTGTTGCTGGCTGCTTTCAGTCGGTTGGCGTTGATCCCCGACCCGCAGTCCGAGCTGGAGGATGCCCTGGCCGCGCTGCGAACGCAGCGGAAAACCCTGCAGGCCGCCAGTCCCGTGCTGGAGAACCCGGCCAAACGGCTGGCCGGGCAGTGCATCAACCGTTGGGTGGTGGTGCTGGGCGCGGATTTCCTTGAGCCGGTGGCCCGCCGCTGGAAGGGGCAGGTCAGTGAGGTGGCCAAGGCGTGGGCGCAGTTTGAGGGCCTGCCCGAGGCCGATCACAACACCCTGGCCGGGGTGATTAACCCCGAAGAAAAGCTGAGACACACGATGGTGCTCTTCCTGCGCGCCCAGGGGAACCACCCTCGCAATCGCCTGCGCGTGGATCTGACCAAAGAGATTCTCATGCTCGAGGGTCTGGGGACGGACTTCGTCAACGCGCGCGGCGAAACCCGTCTGGCGCAGATGTGGACTCTGCTGCACTTTGGCGATTATTTCGCTTACTATCTGGCGATGATCTATCAGGTGGACCCCACGCCCGTGGCCGCCATCGAAGGGTTGAAGGAGCGTCTGAAGGAACAATGACGCTGCTGGATGATGTACAATACTCAGGTTACAATAAGATCAGTGCGGCGCGAAGATCGCCGTTGTGAGCAAAAGCCGATTGAAGTTGTTACGGAGGTGGATGATGGGACTGAAATATATCTGGTACGGTCACGGCACATCCGGTTTGGAAACCGGGGGGTATAAGGTGTTGATTGATCCCTACTTCACCGATAACCCCGCGGCCAGCGCGCATGCCGACGAGGTGGAAGCCGATTTCATCGTGGTCAGCCACGGGCATGGCGATCACATCGCCGATGCAGTGGCGATTGCCGGGCGCACCGGCGCGCTGGTGATTTCCAATTTCGAGATCGTCAACTGGCTGACCGCTCAGGGCGTGGAGAAGACGCACCCGCAGCACATCGGCGGGGGCTTCAAACATCCTTTTGGCTATCTCAAGCTGACCCAGGCGCTGCATGGCTCCGGTTTGCCCGATGGATCGTATGGCGGCAATCCGGCGGGCATTCTGCTGACCACGAACGCCGGTGAGAAAGTGTACCTGGCCTGTGACACCGGGCTGTTCCCCGGCATGACGCTGATCGGCGAGGAGGGCATTGACCTGGCCGTGTTGCCAATCGGTGACAATTTCACCATGGGGCCGGACGACGCCCTGCGCGCCGTGAAGATGATCCAGCCGAAGCACGTCATCCCGGTGCATTACAACACCTGGCCGCCTATTGAACAGGACCCGCATGCCTGGGCTGCCCGCGTGGAAGCGGAGACTTCCACACAAGCCCATGTGCTCAAGCCGGGGGAGAGTTTTTCGCTATAGGATAAAGATTTGAACCTCGGAGCAGGTGACAGTCACTTTCCTGATGCACGACGGTTTGCAGAGGGGAGCGTTTGCGTAAGTGGTTGTCACCTGCAACCGGTAAAGGGAGTATGATGTTTGATTCGCTGCGCTCCCGCCGCGAGGCGGAAGAACGCGTCCGTAAAGAGGGGCGCCTGCCACCTGGTCAGGCGTTGACCAACAAGTTCCCCGTGCTGCACTACGGCCCGGTGCCGGATTTCAACCCCGCCACCTGGGACTTTCGTGTTTGGGGCGAGGTGGAAGAGCCGGTCACCTGGAGCTGGGCGGAGTTCAACAAGCTGCCGCGCACCAAAGTGGTGATGGATATCCACTGCGTCACGCGTTGGAGCAAATTCGATACCGAGTGGGAAGGCGTTTCGCTACGGACGTTGATTGACGAAGGTTTAATCACCCTCAAGCCCGCAGCTCGTTTTGTGATTCAACATGCCGAGTTCGGTTTCACCACCAACCTGCCGCTGGAGGTGGTGTTGCAGGATAACTTCCTGATGGCCACCCATTTCAACGGCGAGCCGCTGACGCCCGATCACGGTTACCCGCTGCGCGGTGTGATCGGCTACATCCCCGGGCGCGAGGACTTGGAAACGCCATATTTCTGGAAGGGGGCCAAGTGGCTGCGCGGGCTGGAGTTTACCTCTGAGGATCGTCCGGGCTTTTGGGAGCGTGCGGGTTATCATAATCACGCCGATGTGTGGAAAGAGGAGCGCACCGCGTATTGAGCATGGCCGAAGCGCACGTCCTCATCATCGAAGACGATGCCGACAACTGTCGTCGTCACTGCACACTTGTTGCATGATGAGCGGGAGCGCGCAGCGCAGGCGGGCGCTGCTGGCTACGTGCTCAAGCCTTTTCGAGCGGAAGATTTGTGGGGGGGAGATTGCGCGCGTGCTCAACCGTAACTGATCATCGCGGTATCAGCGCGAAGACCTCGTAAGCCTCAAATTTGATAAACAGGCGTTCAAGCTGAGGGCAGGCGCGCGCTGTGTGATCGTAGGGCAGTACCACATGGGTGACGCCCTCCGCCGCCAGCTCATCGAGCGTCTGGCAGGCGTAGCGACTGATCTCGGCGCGGTAAAGTTGCCCAACCAGGCTGACGCGTCGAAACCACTCCAGCACTTCCACGTCCCGATAAGGGATAGATTTAAACTCCACATAGACGGGGACGCCCGTCTCCAGGCGAAAATCCTGCATGTCCAGCGGGATGACGTAGACCTGCCCTGGAGCGCGGTTCTGACGGACGAAGTCCATCATCGTCTGTGCCGGGTTTTCATTTTTCTGTTTCAGATTGACGCCGAAGATCAGCGCGCCGCCCAGCGCCAGCAGGGCGATCAGCGCCACTGCCCCGCGTCGGATTCCGGTTTCATGGTTTGCCAGCCAGAGGGCGTACCGCGCCTCGATACGTTGCACCGCCCACCCCAACAGGGCGGTCAATGCCAGGGGCACCAGCCAGGCGGAGATGCGCCAGGGGAAGAGCAGCGCCAGCGAATAGCTGCCGGTGGCGATCTGCGCCAGAGTCAGCGTCGCGCCCAGGGCGAAAGGGATCGTCAACAGCCAGAAGAGGCGCCCCCGTCGAGTCACGCCGATCGCGGCCAGGATCAATCCTGTTTTGACCAGGGTGGTGGCGTCGGCCCAGTTGGAGGGTAGGGCGTGGTGCGGGATGCGGAAGGTCACCATCAACTCGCGCGCCCGCGCCAGGGTCATCGCGCTGCTGGGGCGGAAGATCAGGTAAGCGTACAACGCCGTCGGCAGCACGGCTGCCAGGGTGAGCAGCCCAATCCCCAGGGCGCGGCGCAGATCACCCTCCTCCCGCCAGATCAGCCCCATATAGGTCAGCGTGATCATCGCCCCGCTGAACAGGTAGGTGGGATGGAAGGTCGCCGCCAGCGCCAGCGCCAGCGCGGCACCGACGTATTTGCGGCGCAGGAACAGCGCGCTGGAGAGCAGTAGAAGCACGCCGAACATAGATGGCTGAAACACATCTCCCAGCAGGCGCTGCCCGGCTACGCCGCCGTCCAGCAGATAGGCCCACTCGCTCCCCAGCAGACGCACCAGCACGGCGCGCAGCGCGGCGGCGTGGGTCCCAATGAATGCGGCTAAAAAAATCCAGCGTGTGGCCTTTTGCCAGGGTGGGATGAACACCTGCCCAGCGATGCTCATGGCGCTGAAGAGGTAAACTCCCGCCAGTGCCACAAAGTACAGGTAATAGATCGGCGGCCAACCGCTCAGGCGATAGCTCCACTCGATCAAGGCGCTGAAAACCGGCGTCGGGTCCAGCGTGTTGGCCAACCAGTCATCGCGCAGATATCCCCATCCCGCCCGCGCCAGGCCGTGCAGGAAATACTGGTTCTGGTTGGAGGTGAAGAGCGGGGATTGCGCGTAAGCCAGGGCAAACACCGCGCTCCAGAGCGCTGCGCCTGTCCAGGCGCGCAGAACCTCTCGCCATTGACGTGTGGTTGCGAACATTTTCAGGGGCTTAGGTTGTTTCTGTCACCCGCGTGCACTCCCCCCGGCGGATTTGATAAGAGTCGAAATCGCGCGCCACGTTGGTGTTGGGGAACACGGCACGCGCCTCGGCAAGCACATCGCGCTCGCGGTAGCGCCGCGAGATGTGGGTGAGCAGCAGGTGTTCAACCCCGGCCTCGACGGCCAGTTGAGCGGCCTGGCGGGCGGTCAGGTGGCCGAACTGGCGCGCCAGTTCGGCCTCGCTTTCCAGGTAGGTGGCTTCGATGGTCAGCGCGTCGGCCTGGCGGGCGATCTGCCTCAGGTTGTTGGTCTGGCCGGCGTCGCCGACGTGGACGTAGCGCGTCCCGCGCTGTTCGGGGCCGAGCACCTCATCGGGCTGGATGACGCGCCCATCGGGCAGGGTGATCGCCTTGCCGCGCACCAGGTCGCCGCGCCACGGGCCGGGGGGAATCCCCAGGGCTTCGGCTTTTTCTGCCAGGAAGGGGCGGCGGGTCTTTTCCTCGAAGAGGAAACCCAGCGCCTCCGCGCCGCGGTGGATGACGGGGAAGGCGCTGACGGTAAAATCCCCCGCCTCGAAGATCAGGCCAGGCTGGATGCGTTGCAGGCGCACCTCGATGGGGGGGCGTACGCCACGAAACACCACTTTGAACAGCAGGTCGTGGATGCGCTCAAGAGCCTGTCGCCCTCCGGAGATGGTGATCTCCTCGGTAGCCTCCCAGCGCGCCAGGGTGGAGATCAATCCGCCCAACCCGAGGATGTGATCCAGATGTCCGTGGGTGATCAGGATATGGTTGAGGCGTTTGAACCCCAGCCCGGAACGCAAAATCTGTCGCTGAGTCCCCTCGCCGCAGTCGATCAGGAAGCGATATTCGTTGTGCTGGATGATCTGGGCGGAAAGTCCGCGGTAGTAGGACGGGGCCGATGCGGATGTGCCCAGAAAGGTGACTTGGAACAAGGGGTCTTCCTTTCCTTTTGATGGTGCAGGTGGCCTATTCTACCGCGAGGAGGGGAATCGCCCAATGGGGCTATTTCAGCATGGGGATTTTGATGCCGTGTCGTTTGGCAGCCTGGATGGCGATTTCGTAGCCGGCGTCCGCGTGGCGTACCACGCCCATGCCTGGATCGGCGGTCAGCACGCGTTCCAGGCGCCGGGCGGCCTCCGGCGTGCCGTCGGCGACGATCACCTGCCCGGCGTGCTGGCTGAACCCGATGCCTACACCGCCGCCGTGATGGAAGGAGACCCACGTCGCCCCGCCAACAGCGTTGATCAGCGCGTTGAGAATTGCCCAATCGCTAATCGCGTCGCTGCCGTCCTTCATCCCCTCGGTCTCGCGGTTGGGCGAGGCCACCGAACCGGCGTCCAGATGATCTCGTCCGATCACGATCGGGGCCTTGACCTGCCCGGCGGCCACCAGCTCGTTGAACGCCAGCCCGGCTTTGGCGCGTTCACCGTACCCCAACCAGCAGATGCGGGCAGGCAACCCCTGGAAGGGGATTCTCTCTCGCGCCATCTTCAGCCAG
>WFTY01000362.1 GCA_015485245.1 Anaerolineales bacterium
ATACAGACGCGCCTTCTCCACAGAGATGGCCGCCTCGGAAGCAACGCTCTGGACGAGCTGAATATCTTCAACCTGGAAGATGCGCGGCCCCCGGGTGTCGTCCAGCACCAAAAAACCGATCGCCTGATCCTGTTGCACCAGCGGCGCCATCAGGAAGGCCTGGATGCGAAAAGCCGCGATGTACTGCGGGTTGATCACGTCCGCATAAGCCGGATCGTTCACATCGGCCACCATCAACGGCTGACGAGTCTCCAGGACGCGCGCCACCATCGGCTCGCTACGAGACAGGAGGATGCCTTCAATGGCCGGGTCGCCAGCCTGAAGTCCATACCCCCGTCCTCGCAGGGTCTCGCCCCCTTCATCCAATAACCAGATGCTGCAACGGTTGACCTCCAGCACCGTCATGAGTTCTTCAGCCAGCTGGCTCAAAAGCTCTGGCAACGCCAGAGTCCCGCTGATCGCCCGATCCAGGCGGTGGAGGAGCTGCAAGCGATCCCGCTGACGGAGGGTTTCTTCATGTAAACGCGCACGTTCCAGGGCTTGAGCGGCATCGTTAGCGATCAGTGTAAGGAGGTGTACTTCACTATCGCTCCAGGCGCGGGCGCGGCGACTGTTAACGACTAACCCGCCAATTACCCTGTCCGACACCGCCATGGGCACCAGAACCGAGGAACGGATCCCTGCCGCGGTCACCCAGGGAGGCGTCTCAAAACGCGTTTCCTGGTCTTCGTCAGGAATGACAACGGGGGCGGCCGTCTGAATAGCATACCCAAGTCCCGTATCGGCCGAGAGAGGTATCCCTTGCGCATGCCTCAGCACCTCCGGCGACCAGCCAACAGCCGCACGTCCGGAATAGCTCAGCCCCTCCTCATCCACCAGAGCAATAGCCGTGAATTCCACCTGAAGCGCCTGAGCAGCCACGCGTACAGTGGTATCCAGGATGGCCTGCGTGTCCGTCTCGCTCAACAAGGCCTGGGAAAGGAGCAACAGTGTTGCCTGCTCCTCGATATAACGTTCCTTCACCCGTTCATACAGGCGGGCGCGCTCGATAGCTACGCTGATTTGATCGCTGACGACACTGAGCAAGCGCAACTCATCCTGAGTAAACAATCGCTTTGCAGGGGTGGTAATGTTTAAAACGCCCAGAGCGCGCTCGCCAACGCGCAGAGGCACGGCGGCGTGATAACGCAGGCCGCGGGTATCTCCCGGAGCTTGTTGCAAACGCGTGCATTCGAGGATATTCACCGCCTCTGTCAGCTCCCCCGCCAACAAACGACGCTGACAGGCGCATTCAGTCCAACGCATCGCAGCGCGGTCGTTTGCCTCCAACGCCGGAGGCAGATTATAAGCCCCCCCAACGAAGAACTCACCACGGTCATCAAGCAGGCTCACCCAGGCCGCGGAGGCACTGATGACCTGACACAACAACGGCAACATTTCATCCAGCATGGGGGCAATTTCGGCGTAATGATTGGCCGCCTGAGCAACGGCACTTAACGTGGCGATTTCGCGCGTGCGCGCGGTGACACGATCATCTAGCTCACGCGCCCAACCTTCTAGCGCCTCGCGCGAGGCCGCCAGGCTTGTTCGCATCGCCTCCAAACGGATAGACAGGCGGGAGATTTCCTCGGGCCCAGTCACGTCAATGGGCGTCGTCAGATCGCCCTCCCCAATGCGCCGGGCGGCAGCTCTCAACTGGCTGATCGGGTCTAACACCCAGCGTTCCGTGAGGAACCAGGCGATCAACATCAGCGCTATCGCCGCCCCTATAAATCCGATTTGGATTTTCTGAACACGCTGCACTTTTTGCGCGGCTGCGGCCTCGTACATGCGTACAGCCTCATCCATCTGGTCTAAAAAATCAGGCGAGAGACGTTGCACTTCCGCCACAGCCTGCTCAAAGGCTGAACTGGCCGGGGCCGTCCCCAGCACCGCGCGAATCGCCTGGGCGATCTCCCCCCAAATATCACGAACGATCTCCAGCTGAGCCAGGATTGCGGGATCACGGGTGGGAGGCAATGTGATGATCGTATCCTCGGTGTACGGAGCCGGGCCGCCAGCGATTAACGC
>WFTY01000363.1 GCA_015485245.1 Anaerolineales bacterium
CGCTGAGGGCGACATCGTGCTCGGCGGCGGTGGAGCGGATGGCCGCGCAGGTCTTCTCGCTGACGCGCACCGAGCGCACCCAGCCTAATTCAAAGGCATCCAGGCCCAGCGTGCGGATGTGGATGGCTGCCCCGACGCTGCCGCCGGGTTTCTTGGGGCGCGATTTCGGCGCGCCGACGGTTCCAAAGCGAAAATTCATGCAGTTTCCTCCATGGTTGACAAACTTTCACCACAAGATAACAGGGTTGCTTCTGTTTATGGGCATTCTTCGTGCCCGTGATGAGGGGAGCGGTCAATTGAACAATTGCGCCCACAGCGGCGGGCCGAGGATGAGCAGGCCGATCACCACTGCGGCGATGGCGGTCAGCAATACCGCCGCGGCGCTGACATCTTTGCTGATCTTCGCCAGCGGGTGTTCTTCTGGTTGGATCAGGTCCGTGAGCGCTTCCAATGCGGTGTTGATGAATTCTGTCGCCCACACCAGCGCCATGGTCAAAACCAGCAGCGCCCACTCTGTTGGCGCGAGCCGCAGCCACAGGGCGAGGGCGATCACGCCCAGGCTGGTGACGGCGTGCACCCAGGTGTTGCGCTGTGTCTGCAGGGCATATTTCCACCCGTTCAGGGCAAAGCGAATGGATTGCAGGCGCGCTTTCAGGAATGCCGGCATGATTATTCGGGGATGTGTATGCCGTCGAGTCCGAGCGCGGCCAGGACTTCCGCCTGTACCTGCCACATACGCGCTTTTTCCGCTTCTTCAAGGTGATCGTGCCCCAGCAGGTGTAGTGCTCCATGAATGGTGAGCAATTGCAGCTCAGCTTCTACGCTGTGCCCGCCGGCCTCAGCCTGCGCCTGTGCTTGCGGATAGGAGATGGCCAGCACGCCCAGGTGGGGTTGATCGGCCTCGGGGTCAATGAAATCCATGGGAAAGGAGAGCACGTCCGTGGGGGCGTCTATCCCGCGATACTGGCGGTTAAGCTCCTGCAATTGGGCGTCATCGCTGATCAGGATGTTGATGAGCGCGTTGGGCGGTGCGCCCTGTTGCTGCAAGGCGCGCTCGGCTGCCTGTTGGATGGCCGCGATCGTTGCTTTAGGGAGGACGATATCGGATTCGACGGCGATGAACATGGCGAATTTACTCAGCTGTCGAAGGGGCGGGACGGGCGGAAACAGGCATCGTGGGGTAATCCACGCGCGGGTGGTAAACGCCTTGCAGCGCGGCGAAGAACGTTTCTTCTACGATCTTCAGGTCTTGCAGTGTGAGCGGGGTGTCGTCCAGTTGTCCTTCGGCCAGGCGGGTGTCAAGGGTGTTTTTGATTAGCTCGCGCAGGGCCTCTTCCGTGGCTGGTTTTTCGGCGCGCATGCGCGCTTCCACCCCGTCGGCCAGCATCACTAAGGCGGTCTCGCGCGATTGCGGCCGGGGGCCGGGATAGGTGAATTGCGCCTCGTCAACCGCCTCCCCATTTTTCTGTGCAGCTTTGAGCGCCTGGGCAAGCTGGTAGCGCGTCTGGAGCGTGCCGTGGTGTTCCGCGATGAAGGCGGAGATTCGTTGGGGAAGGCGGTGTTGGCGCGCCAGTTCCAGCCCGTCGGATACGTGGCGGATGATGATTTCGGCGCTTTTTACCGGGTCCAGGCTGTCGTGCGGGTTGATCTGCGAGGGCTGCTGGTTTTCGATGAAGAAATAGGGATTCAGAGTTTTGCCAATATCGTGGTAGAGCGCGCCGACGCGCGTGAGCAGGCTGTTGGCGTCGATGCGTTCGGCGGCCTGTTCGGCCAGGTTGGCGACTTGCAGGCTGTGCTGGTAGGTGCCTGGCGCGTTGCGCAATAAGTGCTCCAGTAAGGGCGTATCGGGGCGGGAGTATTCGAGCAGCTGTAAGGGGGTCACCTGCCCCAGGAGCGGGGCAATCAGGTACTGGAAGAAAACAGCCAGTCCCGCAGCGATCATTCCGTGCAGCAGGGTGGTCCCCGTCTGAGTGAGTAAATCCATCCAGTCTGTTGAGGGCTGTAAGAGGTGAAAGGCGGCGATCACCACTGAGCCGGAGACGGCGATGGTCAGCCCCACCCACAGATAGGCGCTGATGCGTTGTTCCTGCCGGGGGATGAGCACGCCATAAAGGCTGCTTACGCTGTAAAAAAGTATCAACACGCCGGCGTTGGGTTGGCCGAAGGTCACCAGGATAATCAGGGGAACGGTGGACACCAGTGCGACTTCTTCGCCAAATAGTCCGGCGATGATGAGCGCGTACGCCGTCAGGGGGAAGACGTAAGGGACCAGCGGGTGGATGGGGAGCGCCAACCGCCCCAGGATGAGGAACGCCAGAAACAGGGTGAACACCGCGATGACGCCGCGCAGATTTGCCACATAGCGGGGATTGCGCCGAAAGAGGATCACTGCCAGTACGGCAGAGAGGGTGACCATTAACCCGGCGCTGGCGATCTCTTGCCACAGCTTTGTGGGACGGCTTAGCCCGATGAAGCGCAGCGCCTCGACGTCTTCTTCGGTGAGCACTTTGCCGCGCTCGACCACGATTTCGCCGGGTGCGTACGTTACGGTGACGGGTTCAACCGCTTCAGCGGCGGCCTGGCGCGCCGCTGAAGTCAGGCTTTCGCTGTAGAAACTGTTGGGTGCGATGAACGCGGAAACCAGCTCGGAGACGATGGTGGCCTGGTCGGCGGGCAGAGAGAGGCTGACCAGGTTGGGGACGCTGGCGCGCGCGGACTCCAACCGATCCTCGCGGATGGTGTTGCGCATCACCTGCTCCAGTACGACGATGGCCTCCTGTTGTACGGCCTGCCATCGGGCATCGTTGAGCGTCAGGATGTCAGCGGCCATTTCCGGGCTCAGGTGAATGTCCTTCATCGCCGCCAGGTCGGCCAGTTTTTGTTCTTGGGTCGCGTAGGTGTCGGCGCGCACGCTGTTGATGTAGGCCAGCGCGGCGCGCAGCTGGTCGAGTTGCTGGCGGGCGATCCCGGTATCCGCCTGGGTGTATTTTGGCGCGATGGCCTGTGCTGCGGCCTCTCGCTGCTGGGTGGTGCGCACTTCGCTGGTGTAGCGCACCGCCGAAGGCGCCAGAATATCCTCGGGCGATACATCTCCCACGGTTAAATCCCTGGCCGCGGTGGTCAGCGCCGGCGCGTAGATCACCGCACCCAACGCGGTCGCGCTGGCTGCCAGAATGAGGACAGCAAGGATGATGATCTGCTGCCAGGTGAGTCGGGGAGATGATGGGGCCATGGTGGGCTTGTTGCTGGTTGTAAGCGCACGCTCGCGAGTGTGCGCTTAGCTCAGCAATTCTCGGACGATCTGATTGGCTTCTTTGCCATCGGCGCGCCCGCGAATTTTGGGCATCAGTATCCCCATTACTTTGCCCATTTCGCTCATCGAGGTCGCGCCAGCTGCGGCAATCGCCTGGCGGACGAGTTCTTCCAGTTCGTCGCGTGAAAGCGGTTTGGGAAGATAGGTTTCCAGAACACGAATCTCGTCCCGGGCAATGTTAATTAGGTCGTCTCGGTGTGCTTGTTGCGCGCCTTCGATTGTCTCGTGGCGTGCTTTGACCTCCTTTTGCAATAACCCCAACACTTCAGGTTCGTCGAGCGGGCCTTGTTTGGCGATCTCGGCGTTCTTGATGGCAGAAATTGCCATGCGTAAAACGCGTTTGCGCAGTTCATCGCGGGCCTTCATGGCCTCTTTCAGGTCCTGAGAAAGTTTTTCCTTTGTGCTCATGGTTTGAATTATACCGCGTCTGGGCGGGCAAGGCCGCAGCGGGGACATGGAGGGCGGCCAAGGTTATTAATCTTTTTCTAATCTTTAAGCGACCAGTTAAGAGGCAGGTAAGAGGACAGGGATCACGGATAATACACTCACGTTCGTTTGTTAGCCAAAAAGGAGAAAAAGGTCATGAAGCGCATCTATCGTGAAACAAGTCTGTTGGTTGGTAAGCTGAATCGTCGACACGTTCAGTTGTTCCTGTTGGTTTTGACTTTGAGCCTGTTCATCTTGGGCGCGGGTGCGCCGGGCGCTGAGGGCACCACAACCGGTTTGTAGTTCCCGCGAATCCATGATCCTCCTCCTGGCTGTAGCCATCGGGCTGACCGCCGGGATGCTGCGAGCAAGGTTTGGTCGGCGTCCCTATCGGGCGTACGAATTAGAAGCAATCGGGTTGGTCGTGCTGGCGGTGGTGCCACAGTTGCTGGCATTTCACATCTCCAGCACGGCTGCGCGAATCCCCGATGGGGTTGCCTCGGCCATTCTGGTAAGCTCGCAGTTTCTTTTATTGGGGTTTGTGTGGCTCAACCGGCAAAAGCCGGGCTTCTGGCTGCTTGGGCTGGGATTGGCGCTCAATCTGATCGTGATCCTGCTCAACGGCGGTTGGATGCCCATTGCACCCGAGACCGTAAAACAGATCACCTCCTCGGGGCGTCACTGGCAACTGGGTGACCGCTTTGGGCTGAGTAAAGATGTTTTGATGTCCCCTGATGCTACCCGGTTGTGGTGGTTGTCAGATCGTTTTCTTTTCCCTGAGAGCCTGGGATGGCGCGTGGCGTTTAGTCTGGGGGATGTGTTCCTCGCGACGGGCGTTTTCTGGTTGTTGTGGTCCCAGGGCGGGGCTCGTGTTGAAATTGACGACTAGATAGTGGAGAGAAGTGTTGTCATGATGATGGACAACCATTCTTGATGCTATCCAGCATTCTTTACTAAGGAGAATGATTATGCGTACAGTTTATCGTCGAGATGCCGCAGCGGCTTCGGAAGCCGAGTGTCATCCGGAAGTGAGCCGCTTGATCTCCGCGGCAGTTGTCAACAAGCATTTTTGTCGATTATTGCTCACGCGCCCGGCCGAGGCGTTGGAAGCCGGGTATCTTGGTGAACCGTTCGCGCTGGAACGTGAAGACCGTGCGATGATCTTGGCGATTCAGGCGGATTCGCTGGCCGATTTTGCCATGCAGGTTGTCCGTTTCCAGGATCGCGCGCAGAGAGAGAAAAAACACATCTACGGCATTGTCACCAGCCAGTGGAGTGCCCAACAGGTTCACCAGAAATCCTGAAATCGCATCATGACCTATCACCACTACGGCGAAGCGACGGGGAAAGTTCCTGTTGCCATCCTGATGATCGATGAAAATCAAACCATCCTCCTGGCAGAGGGGGATGGTTTGAGCGCTTTTGCACAATTCGCTGGGGTGAGCGCACCTGAGGCCGTTCTTGGCCAGCAGGTCGCCGATGTTTTTTCGTCAATTCCCCCGCTGGTGGCTGGCTTGTTAGACAGCCTGGATGGAAAAACCGTGGATACAGAGCTGCGCCGTGGTGAGCAGATTTGGGAGTTGCGCTGCCATCCTGTACAGTGGGAGGGTAAGCGTTTCAAGGGGGCGGTTTGCCTGGCGCGCAACGTCACTATCGAGCGAGAGCAGGTGTTCGTCCGCAACGCTGTGGTTGAGATCACTATGGCGTTGCGCAAGGCCGAATCGCTCCTCGACGTGCTGAACGTGCTGTTCCGGGAGTTGGGTGCCTGGCTGCCGATCAATCGTGGGGCGTTGTTGTTGCGAGAAGACCAGGGCGGTCGTCTGGTGAACGACTTTTTCTATGGCCGCTGGAAGGAGATGTCGAAGAACGCATCTTCCCCAGATTTGTTTGCCTGGATGATGGTGATGGGCCGGCAATTGCTTTCCACCGGGCAGCCCTATTACAACATCTCTCATATGGTCAAAGATGATTCTGCCGGGACGGTGATGGGCGTTCCGTTGATCGCGCAAAATGAGCCTATTGGTGTGTTGTGGCTTGGGGGAGAGACGCCTTTACGCAAGGAGGAGCGTCGTCTGGTTGAGGCGCTGGGCGATCTGGTGGCCAACGCGGTATCCCGCGTGATGCAGCACGAACAAACCGAACGTCGTTTGCGCCGCCTGGCCGCGTTGCACGCGATTGATCGCGCCATCACCAGCAGCATGGATTTGCGTGTCACGCTGCGCGTATTCCTGGAGCAGGCTACCCGACAGCTAGGAGTGGACGCGGCGGCAGTTCTTCTCTACGATGAAAAGATGCACCTGCTGCGCTGCGTGCTGGCGCGCGGATTCAAACACTACCGCTGCGAATCCAGCACAGTGGGGTTGAGCGAGGGGCTTTCGGGACGCGTGGTGCGCTCGCGGCAATTGCTTGTTGTGCCTGACCTTGCTCAATCCACCATCCCGCTTTTGCGCACGAACATGGTGACGGAGGAGAAGTTTGTGGCCTATTATGGCACGCCTCTGATCGCGCGCGGAAAACTAATCGGCGTGTTTGAACTTTTCCATCGCCAGGCTCTCAAGGTAGATAGCGAGTGGTTGAATTTCCTCCAGTCGCTGTCCATACAAGCGGCCATCGCCATAGACAACGCGCAGTTGTTCGATGATTTGCAGCGCTCTCACGCCGAACTGGAAGAGGCCTATAACGCCACCCTGGAAGGCTGGGTGCGCGCCCTGGATCTGCGGGATCGCGAGACGGAGGGGCACACTCAGCGGGTCACGCGCAGGACTTTGCGGCTGGCGCGGGCGATGGAGTTGCCTGCCGATCAACTGGTGCACATCCAGCGCGGCGCGTTGCTCCACGATATTGGTAAGATCGGTATCCCCGATACGATTTTGCGCAAACCCGGCCCGCTGAGCGAAGCGGAGTGGGCTTTGATGCATAAGCATCCCCAATATGCGTATGACATGCTCTCGCCGATTGAGTTTCTCCGCCCGGCGCTGGATATTCCCCTCTATCATCACGAACACTGGGACGGGAATGGATACCCCTTTGGGATGCGTGGGGAGGAGATCCCGCTGACGGCGCGCATCTTTGCCATTGTGGATGTTTGGGATGCCCTGAGCCACGACCGTCCTTATCGCAAAGCCTGGCCGGCGGAGCGCGTCAACGCGTACATCTTTGCCCAGGCTGGAAAGCACTTCGACCCCCGGCTGGTGGAAATCTGGGCGCAGGTATTTGATATCCCCTTGCCGGCCAAATCGCGTTCCTGAGTTGAGTATCGGCACCTCGCGGTGGTGACAAAAAAGCCCCCAGTAATTTGCTGAGGGCTTTTTGTTGTACTATTTTTTTTCTGTGGTTTAGTATTCCGGCATCGGCGGAGCCGGCTTCTCCGGCTCGGGGATGTCGGTGATGAGCGCCTCGGTGGTCAGGATCATGGCAGCGATGGAAGCGGCGTTCTCCAGCGCGCCGCGGGTGACCTTGGCAGGGTCGATCACGCCAGCCTTCACCATATCCACAAATTCCTCGCTGAGGACGTTGTACCCGATGTTGATGTCTTTCTTGCCGGACTGTTCGCGGCGGACGTTCTCCAGAATGACGGAGCCGTCTTTGCCGGCGTTCTCGGCGATCTTGCGCATGGGAACTTCCAGCGCATCGCGCACGATGCTGACGCCAATCTGCGCATCGGGGTAGTCCATCTTCAAGTTGTCGAGCACTTTCATGGCATTGATCAGGGCCACGCCGCCGCCGGGGACGATGCCGTCTTCCACGGCCGCGCGGGTCGCTGAAAGAGCGTCTTCCACGCGGTGTTTCTTCTCTTTCAGCTCGGTCTCGGTCGCCGCGCCTACGCGGATGATGGCGACGCCGCCGGAGAGCTTGGCCAGGCGCTCTTGCAGCTTCTCGCGGTCGTAATCGCTGGTGCTCTTCTCGATCTCCACGCGGATCTGCTCGATGCGGCCCTTAATTGCTTTGGAGTCGCCCTTGCCGCCGACGATGGTGGTGTCTTCCTTGGTGGAAACCACGCTCTCGGCGCGACCGAGGTCCTCGATGGTCACGCTGTCCAGCTTGCGGCCCATTTCTTCGGTGATCACGGTGCCGCCGGTGAGGATGGCGATATCCTGCAGCATAGCCTTGCGGCGATCGCCGAATCCGGGGGCTTTGACGGCCAGCACGTTGAGCATGCCGCGCAGTTTATTCAGCACCAGGGTCGCCAGCGCTTCGCCGTCTACATCTTCCGCGATGATGACCAGCTCGCGCTTGCCCATCTGCACCAGTTTCTCCAGCACAGGGACGATGTCCTGCGCGGCGGAGATCTTCTTGTCGTGAATCAGGATGTAAGGCTCTTCGATCTTGGCTTCCATCGTGTCGGGGTCGGTGACGAAGTAGGGGGAGAGGTAGCCGCGATCGAACTGCATACCCTCAACGTATTCGGTTTCAAACTCCAGACCCTTGGATTCCTCCACGGTGATGACGCCGTCTTTGCCGACTTTGTCCATCACATCGGCGATCAGTTCGCCAATGACGCGATCCTGCG
>WFTY01000364.1 GCA_015485245.1 Anaerolineales bacterium
CGCTGTCACCTGGACAAAAGCCCGCCAGGCCTGTGAAAGCTGCGATCTGATGATCGTGATTGGCTCTTCGCTGATCGTCATGCCCGTCGCCAGTCTGCCCCTGAAGGCCCTGAAGAACGGCGCCAAGCTCATCATCATCAACTTCACCAAGACCTATCTCGACGAGCAAGCCGCCGCGGTGCTACGCGGTGACATAGCCGAAATCATCCCTGCACTGACCAGCGAACTCGCCCATGAACACTGAAGCCCAGCTTGCCCGCTACCAGCGCCTGATCGCCCTCTCGCGCGACCTCGCATCCACCCTCGACCTGGACATCTTGCTGGGGCGCATCGTTGACGCCGCCGCCGAGCTGACCGCAGCGGAAGCGGCGTCGATTCTGCTGCACGACTCGCGTTCCGGCAAACTGCGCTTTCAGGCCGCCACCAGCTTCGACCCACGCCTGCGCGGCTTCGAGGTGCCCGTCGACAAGAGCGTCGCCGGATGGATCCTCAACACCGGCCAACCCGCTCGCATCGCCAACGCGCAGAGCGATGAACGCCACTTTGCCCAAATCGGGCAGGCGATTGGCTCCCCCACCCACACCCTGCTCGGCGTCCCCCTGAGGGCGCACCACAAAATCATCGGCGTGCTGGAGGCCATCAACAAACACCAGGGAGAGTTCACGCCAGACGACCAGGAGATCTTGATGACGCTGGGGGCGCACGCAGCGATCGCCATTGAAAACTCGCGCCTGTTCCAGCAATTTGACCTGATCGCCGAATTCGTCCACGAGCTACGCACACCGCTGGCCGCGCTCCAAACTGCCGCCCATCTGCTCAATCATCCCGATGTCAACGCAGCCAAGCGCACACAACTCGCCGTCAGTATCCAGACCGAAATTGCCCGCCTGGCAGAACTCTCCACGAACTTCCTCGACCTGGCGCGGCTGGAATCTGGCCGCAGCCAGCTCACCCTGGAAACCTATAATCTGACCGCCTTACTGGAGGAATGCGCTGCCCTGATCCGCCTAGATGCCGAGCGACAATCGCTGTCGTGCAAAGTCTCGCTGCCGGCCGCGCCGGTAAGCCTGAGCGGCGATCGCGCCAAGATCAAACAGGCCGTGCTCAATCTGTTGAACAATGCCGTCAAGTACAACCGCCCTGGCGGAAGCATTACCCTCGAGCTGGAAGTAGAGCCCAATATTGTTTGTATCACGGTAACGGATACGGGCATCGGCATCCCCCAGAAATACATTCATCAATTGACCAATAAGTTTTTTCGCGTACCGGGGAGCGAGAAGCACGCCCAGGGAACCGGGTTGGGGTTATCTATCGTCAAGAGGATTACCGAGGCCCACGGGGGACATCTGGAAGTCGAGAGCCGCGAAGGGACGGGCACGCGCTTCACCATCCACCTGCCCCGTTGAGCGCGCCCCAACCCTACAAACAGGCTCTTAGCGCGCCCCGCGACGTCCGAACTGACGCTCCAGCATATCCACCGACAGATGAATCATCGTTGGGCGGCCATGCGGACAGGTGCGCGGCGACTGGCAGGCCTCCAGGTCGCGCAGCAAAGCCTGTTGCTCATCCGGAGAGAGAATTTGCCCACCTTTGACCGCGGCGCGCTTACACACGCGAGCGATGATGCGCGCCTCGACTTCCTCCGCCAACGGGGTCTCATCTTCTTCGAAATCTTCCACCAACACCCGCAGTGCCGCTTGCGGATCCATCCCCTGAAACATCGCCGGGATCGCCCGCAACAGGAAAGCCCCCCGGCCAAAAGCTTCGACGTCAAAGCCAAGCTGGCTTAGCGTGGGCAGTTGTTCACTCAGCACTTCTGCAGCAGCGGGCGGCAACTCCACCACCACCGGTTCCATCAATTGCTGCGCCGGGATACCCTCGCCTCGCTGCGCCATAAAACGCTCGAAGAGCACGCGTTCGTGGGCGGCGTGCTGGTCAACCAGGTACAACCCATCCGGCCCCTCCGCCACCAGATAAGTCCCGGCAAGTTGCCCCACCAGCCGCAGCAAAGGCACCGTAACCGCGGGCAAAGGAGGTTGAGCAAACCCGTCGGCTCTCGCGTCCGCCGATGATGACGCTGACGCCTCGGTAGTAACTGCTGCCCCCCACAGCGTGGACAGGCGCGCTGCAGGCGCATCGAGGCGCGCTTCGCCGCCCAGCGAGGGCAAATCCGGCACGGGGGTGTGCGCCAGCAAAGCCGTGTGCACCGCCCGCCCCACCCCGCGAAAGATAGCATCCTTATCCCGAAAGCGCACCTCAGCCTTGGCGGGGTGGACGTTGACATCCACCTGCTGAGGCGGAATCTTCAGGAAAAGCGCCGCCAGCGGATAGCGCCCGACCATCAGGAGCGTGTGATAAGCCCTCAGCAGAGCGCTCGTCAGAGCCGCGTCGCGCACCGGTCGCCCGTTGACGAAGAACAGCAACCCGCTACGATTGGAGCGCGTCAGGCCTGGCGGGCTGACAAAGCCCGTGATCTCCAGATCATCATATTGCGCCACCACCTCGATCATCTGGCGCGCCTCGGCCGGGCCAAACAGATGTGCTAGCGCCTCGCGGCGATCGCCGTTGCCGCTGGATTGTAGCGCAGCGCGACCCTCTTGCTGCAAATGAAAACGCACCTGAGGATAAGCCAGGGCGTAACGAGTGAGCAGGTCAAGAATGTGACGACGCTCAGTACGATCTGCCTTAAGGAATTTCAGGCGCGCTGGCACATTATAAAACAGGTTTTCCACGCGCACCACGGTGCCCGCCGGCGCGCCGACGGGTCGCAGGGGGCCAGCCACGCCGGCATCCACTTGCAGGGTGTGTCCGCTCTCCGCGGCGCGCGGGCGCGAAGTCAGCGTCAACCGCGAGACCGACGCGATCGAGGCCAGCGCCTCGCCGCGAAACCCCAGCGTGGCGATGCGAAACAAATCCTGCGCCGATTCCAGCTTGCTGGTAGCATGGCGCGCCACGGCCAGCGGCAACTCCTCCGCGGGGATGCCGTTGCCGTTATCGGCAACCTCGATCAATCGCTTTCCAGCGTCTTCAACCAGCACCCGAATGTGCGTTGCGCCGGCGTCCAGGGCGTTTTCCACCAGCTCCTTGACCACCGAGGCCGGGCGCTCCACCACTTCGCCCGCGGCGATCTGCGAGGCAATTTCGTCAGAAAGGATTCGAATGGGCATGAAGCTCATTATAGCATCTGATCTGGTATGATTGGGGAAATGAGCTTCCACACGGTTTTCTTCGACCTAGACGCCACCCTCTACCCCGAATCCAATGGGCTGTGGCCGGCCATTTCCCAACGCATCGACCTGTACATGCGGCAACACCTGGGCATCCCGGCAGAGCAGACCCCAACAATGCGCCGCGAGCTTTACCTGCGCTACGGGACGACGCTCAAGGGCCTGCTGGCGCACTACGAGTTCGACTCCAAAGAGTACCTCGATTTCGTCCACGACCTGCCCCTGGAAGACTACCTGCACCCCGACGCGGAACTGCGCGCCATGCTGACCAGCATCCCGGCGCGGCGTTGGGTGCTGACCAACTCCGACCACCGCCATGCCCAACGAGTGCTCAACCACCTGGGGATTGCGGACTGCTTCGATGGCGTGATTGACGTCTGGGCGCTGGACCCCTACTGCAAACCCCAACCAGAGGCCTACCTGCGGGCGCTCGACATCGTCGGCGCAGAGCGGCCGCAGGATTGCGCCTTGCTGGAAGATTCGCCCGCCAACCTGAGAGCTGCGCGCGAAATGGGCTTCTTCACGATCCTGGTCAACCTGCGCGGCGAGGCAGAAAACGACCAACGCGTCATCACCGACATCCACCAACTGCGCGCAGCCGCGCCGGAGTTGTGGAATCATGCCCGATAAACGGATCTCGCTTTCCGAAGCCGCCGCCCGGGTACGCCCTGGCGACACCCTGGCCCTGGGGGGGATGACGCTTTACCGTCGTCCGGTCGCTTTTGTGCGGCAGCTGATTCACCTCCCCCAGCCACCGGGAGAGCTTACCTTGTTAGCCTTCACCGCCGGACTGGAGAGCGACTTGCTGGTCGGCGCGGGGCTAATCCGGCGGGTACGCAGCTGTTATTTCGGGCTGGAGATCTTCGGGTTGGCGCCGATGTTCACGTATCACGCCAACCGCGGCGAGGTAGAAATCGTCGAAGAGACGGAAGCCAGCCTGGCCTTCGGGCTGCGCGCTCAGATGGCCGGCGTGGGCTTTATGCCGGCGCGCGCCTGGCTGGGCACCGATTTGCCCAAACTGCGCCCCGATGTGCGCACCGTGGAAGACCCTTACACCGGCGAAAGCCTGATCGCCTTCCCGGCGATTCGCCCCGATGTGGCGGTCATCCACGCCATCCAGGCTGATCCGGAGGGCAACGCCTCGATCGGCAAGAACAAGGGCATCGACGAGGAGTTAGCCGTCGCGGCCCAACACGTCATCATCACGACCGAAGAAATCGTCCCCCAACTGCAGCACGCGGACCTCCCCGCCCCTCTGGTGGATGCCGTCGTCCTCGCTCCCCAGGGTGCCGCGCCGACCTCCTGCCACCCGCTCTACCCGCTAAACGGCGAGGCCATTCTAGACTACTGTGAGCGGGTCAGCGACCCTCAAAGTTTTCAACAATATCTCGACAATTTCCAGGCCGCCTAAATACATCCCTCTTACATCAAATTTATGTTTCGCTAATCAAAATGTGGTAGCCTATGGTTTGCAAAAACCGATTGATTTCACGCGAG